>CAMDKL010000065.1 GCA_945900945.1 Pirellula staleyi DSM 6068 | reverse complement strand
AGCCTCCGAATCAGAGTATCGCAAGATCCTTAAGCAGGCGCCACAGTTCGTCGATGCGCTTATTGGGCTGGCGGCTATCCTCATGAGCCGTGGCGAATTGTTGGACGCCGAGTCGTGTGCTCAGCGTGCGCTGACGACGAACCGCACCTCCTATGACGCGCAGTTGCTTTTGGCGACGCTCAAACTGCAGCAGAATTCTCTCAATGAAGCCAAGGCATATGCCCAGGGCATCATCGATTCTGATTCCGAAGCAACCGGAGCGCATCTAGTGTTGGCGAGGCTAGAAAGTCAACAAGGAAACCACGCCATGGCGATTCATCACTTGCGAGAGGAGATTCGAATCGAGCCACAACTACAGGCTAAACAAATGTTGGCTTGGCTTCTGGCTACGAGTCGTGACAGCACCATGCGCAACGGGACAGAGGCGGTATCGTTAGCAACTGAGCTTTCGCAGCAAGCGGGAACAAGCCCGCAGATACTTGTAACTCTGGCTGCGGCCTATGCAGAAGCGGGCCGCTACGATAACGCTCAATCGTTCGCGAAGCAGGCACTACAGTATGCCGAAACCGCTAACGCACTCGAATTCGCATTGATCATTCGCAAGCAACTAGAACAGTATGTTAACAATCAACCCTGGCGCGAGTAGACCGCGTTGCGCGAGCGTTTGAGACGAATGCGTTACAAGCCGATCTGCCTTGTGTCGAGGATTTCGCCGTCGGTACTCTTGATGTCGATCGTGATCTGCTTTTCTCCGCGACGATGGGTAACGAGCAGGTAATTGCCTCCAAGTGTCGAAAAGGTACGATGCGGATCTGGGTAGTCGATTCCTTTCCCGTGGATGTGCGTATTGTATGAAGGTATTCCCTCCCACTCGGCCCGCTCTCCGAATCCGCCAAAACCAGTGACTGCGGCAGCACTTGGTGAACGACGGAAGACTTCATCAATGGCTCCTCCGGCAAGTTTCCGCACTGTAGCGTTGCGTTCATTGTAAAGAAATAAATGGAAGTCCATTCTTCGAGGCATCGCGGCGCTTCTTAACCAATTCACTTGCTCCGAGTCTGCGTTAAATGACTGACACGACTGCCAGGTCGTGCCGAAGTCGGAGACATGATGCAGGTCGAGAGCGACGAGAGTCAGGGGATGATAGGGAACTGGAAGAGACCAACGCCAGCCTGACTCCGGGAGGGCGAAAAACTCTCGGAAGACTTTTGCATCGATATCGTAGGTCGGTATATCGGGCTTTTCGTTCCCCCGCGGCCTCACTTCGCGGTCATGATTGCCGCTGATTGGAAGCACTGGGATGCTTGCAAAAAGTTCGGGGGAACTGTCGATAAGCAACTCGTAAGCACGGCGACCTTCGCGTCCTGCCTGATGTAGGTCGGTGACATTATCGCCTACCGTGAGTAGGAGATGAGGCGACTCCCGCAGAATTGCCTCGCTCCCAGGTTTAGCATTGCCGTGCCAGTCCCCGACAATAACTATGCGGACCAGCGATGGATCCCAAGGGGCAAGGGTATGTGTGGGACCATCGCCAATGCGGTATGTCAGGCTTGAACTCGGCTTGCCCCCCTCGACCGTTGCTCTTATTACGCCTCCAGTTTTCGTCCCCGCGACGGATTGGAGTGAATTGAATGCAGGACCCACAAAGAGCAGCGGTGGTGGTTCTGTCTCGCTTTGCCAATGGAACGTGAAGCGGTTTTCCTCCACCAACGAAGGTGTAATCCAGACACGTTCAGCCCCTCCGCCCATCACAGAATAACTCACAAGCAATGTTTGCACCAACATGATGCTGACGGAGAAGGGTTTGTTGGGCTTCCTCATCGTAAAAATTCCTAGAGCACATCATCACGATTCTCGAATGGTAAGAGTAACGGTTGAGCCTCCGCACTAACCTCCAGTGGAGCGAGCGTGTAGCCAGCGGCTTTACCCACGCGACGGAAGATACGACCCACCAATCTGCCTCCATTGGCAATGATGAAGGCCACGCCCTTGGTCTCAAATGAATAGGTAACTGGCGTATCCTCGAAGACTCTTCGAAACAGCGACAGATCATTTTCGCCACGATACGTGTCGTAATTTCCGAGGGTTAGCTTCACTGGTGCGAGGCGCACCAGTTCGTCATAGTGCGGTTTCATGGAGCGGAACTCCTCAACGGCTAGCTTGCGATCGATCTCGCCGGGAATGATTTCCCGACTCGGGCAAGGCTATTGGGTAAGCAGTTATTTGGCATTAGCGACAGGCTGCAACTGCAGCGAAAACTCGAATTCGAATTGATGTGCTTCTCGTGCGGGAACCAAACTGACACCATCACATAACTCCTCCGTCCGAGGATTAAATGTAATCGCCTTACAGTGAACTCGGCTTTTGAGCGAGGTGAAGCGGTACATCCGCAACCAGCCACTACCGTAGTCCTGCATAAATTCGTGGACCATGTTGCCATGGTCTCCAACAGTTGCGGCCTGAAAGGCTTGGGTTCTGCTCTGATCTCCAGAAAAAACTGCCACAAGATTGGCATGCATGCGATAACATTTTTCCCACATCTGTTGAGGCGTATTCCCTCTCTTTCCGTGAATCTTGAGCCAAGTCATTCTGCCTTTTTCCCCTGTGATGTACTCGTCGTTGTCTTTGGGAATAACGCGGGGACCCCAGCCCATATGGCTAGTGATGAAGGCGGTACGGTCGGCATATCTCTTCAAGAGATCGTTGGCCCAACCAAGCACATCGTCCGGAGCATTGCATTCTAGATGCAAGAAAATGAAATCGATATCGCCAACGGAGAAAAGTTGGCAGCTGTTCGCGTTGTTCCCTGAGATGTGTTTGCCCATCGGAGATCCGGCGTATGAACCTGCGTACCAATCAAAGTGCTCAAAACGGCTTTGTGGAAAATACTTTTGGAAAAGTGACGAGTCTCCACTAGACGTCATATCGTGATTGCCAACAGAAATGCCGTATGGGATTTTTCCATGCAGCTTGTTCATACAGGCCTGCGCAACTTCCCATTGTTCATCAACGTTCTTATCGACAATATCTCCTACATGACTGACAAACACAATATTTTGCCGATCGATGTTTTCCGCAATCCACTCGGTATGGTCTTGAAAAATCTTGTTCGTTATCTGCTCACGGCTGTCGGGCTGAGATTTCGTTCCTGCACCTTTGTATGCTTGCGTATCAGGTATAAGCACAATGCTGAACGAATCGTCTGGCGCCGGCCCTAACTTCTCAACGGCCCGCGTTTCGATTTGCAAAGTAAGCAAAGCCAACAAGCATATGATCAATCGAATACTTCGCAATGCACACATGTTGGATCTCCATTTGTTTTGAATAAAGGACACTTCTGGTTGATCACCACAAACCATATCGCGTGATATAGTGAATCCCGCAGGTTTACCCTGCGGAAGTTTAAGTTTTTCGCTAACAAAGCGATCCTGCAAATTCATTGGTAGGGAGGGTGAGGCTCCTGCCGAACAATGCGGCGCAAGCTCGGCTCCCAAATTGTATGCAATTGCAAGACTTAAGCTGGACGACCTCCAAGCCTGCGGGATTTGGTGTAAGCGATTTTGGATTTTGGTGGCGATCATCGAGAAGTGTTGAAAAAAGTTTTAGGTTATTCTACTAGCTCAAGCTTTAAAACGTCCGTACCCTCAGGTGGCACAACAGCTGACAATCCGCTCGTGGCAGGATCTCGGTACCTTCCTGGCAAGAAGAAGTTTTCCTTGATTCCGCCATTGGGCAAATCAATTACTTCGAACTTCGTAACCGCAATCTTAAACTTGCCAGGTACAGCACCATCTGCAGGTTCGAATGTCTGCAGTTTGAAACGCCCATTTTTATCCGTTTGCCCAACCGCGGCGTATTGATGGTCTTGTGGCGCAAACATTACCTTCGCACCCGCACTGGGCTGTTGCTTATAGAAAACGGTACCTGAAACAGCAACTGGAGTGGGGCGCCCGTCGACAGACTCCTTGCCGCATCCAAGCGCAAACAAGAGCGCCAGCGCGAACGAGAGCCAAATACACCGAATGCATTGGTAGTCCATAGATTATTCCTTCTAAAAACTCGGCACTCTCATTCGAGAGAACCTCGAGCAAAGCCCGATACAGAAATCGCGGTTTTACGATTTCGTGGCGGGAAAAAAATCAAAATTCAATCGAAGCGACTTCACCGCCCTGAATTGATCCAAGTGCACCCCACACTCCGTAAGGACTCGGCCCAGATCGAACATCCCGTGCAGATAGATTCCCTGTATCGACGTTCGCGGATATGAATCGCACTGATCCATCCGCCAGTGCTACTTGAATACCCCCTGTATGCCAACTGCTGGCTGGAGCCTGTCCATCAGAATGGTCGTTACTGCTTTGTAGGCAATGTGGTGAATTGGGAGGCAAAATCGTGGCCATGCCGGTATACGCGGTAACACCATTCGCCCAACCATTGCCGCGAAGATTAACGTTTGTGCCGCTCGATAGCTGGTTTGGGTTTGTTAGATTCCTTTCCAGAAGGCAAGTAGGATTAAGATTGTAAGCAGGATCGGTACCTCGGGAGAGGGCGACTCCACCCCGTACAGAATTCGGATCGTTTGACGTTGCGATTTCCGCAAGCGAGATCGTGTTCGATGTTCCATCAATAACATCGCCAATCTTCCGGTTATTCTGCAGTCCGAATAATCCCCGCATATCTGCCCGCACGTTTGCACGCGCCGATACGGTTTCCGATCCCGTTATACGACGATTGTTATCCCCCCAACAAAAGGCATAGTTGGTCCGCCCACCCATCTTGTTACTCGTGATCTCGAGTGAAGACGGACACTTGAAAGTTGCTATATCTTGCATGAACGGAAGGTAATCGATCTCACCGGCACCCGCACCGGAATTTCTACCGAATGGGCGAGGACCGAACGCGTTGTACGAATACGCCCCAAACCTTTGAGGTGATGAAATCTGAGAGTACAGCGCCCCATGCTCTAACGCCGGGAGCATTCCAATGAATCCGCTGGCACGATTCACATTATCCGCAAGGGGTCGAATCGTTCCGCCGTCAGGATGTCCAGTGCCACCACGGCCATGCGGAAATCGCCCGTAAGTATCATGATAGACGTGTAGCGCTAGCCCAAGTTGTTTCATGTTATTTGCGCATTGAATTCGCCTAGCTGCCTCACGAGCCGCTTGAACAGCGGGCAGCAAGAGTCCCACCAATACTCCAATAATTGCAATCACGACCAGAAGCTCTACGAGCGTAAAGCCCAATCTCGAATGAATTGATTTTGTCATATTTCCTCGTCCTTTATGATTATCCAACAATCGCTTTTTCAGCAGGGCCTAATCTGGAGAATCGTTTTTAAGATTTCATTAAGAAAGCGACGGGGTAAGACTAATTTTTGGCAAATATTACAAGCGAATGGCTCTAAAATGATCCTATCTCCCCCTTGCCCTTGTTCCTCGGCATCGAAACCTGATTACACAGCCAACTGAGTCGTGGTGGGGGAATTTAGGGTAGACTTAAACTTCGTATTCCTTCGCTTGCTCTCGCAACTCTTCGGGCGCGCGACCGGGTTGACCGTCATCGCGAGTTGGAAGTGCTCAATGGCTTGCAGATAGTTTCCCGCATCGCCAAGAAGTGTACCAAGCCGAATTTCAAATTCTCCGCAACTAGCACATCGGGCATGGATTCCTCGCATTTGCGTCCTCATCATTACCAACAATTCCAGCGGCACGATGCAAAAAACCCAGAGTTTCGCTCTCGTACTCATTGTATCGTTGCGATTCGGTTTTACGTTGGATACGATAGAACAAATCAGCGGCTACGTGAAAACCGAATCCGTAAATTGCACGAACTCATGTCTCACGTAAATTTATTGAAACAATAAAATGCCTTTTTCAAATGCTCGCAGCATCTCTTCCGAAGAACTCGACGCTGCGGTTGCACTTCATCAGCACGATTTGTTGGACCGAATGATGAACGCCGTACTTAAAGTTCGCGAACGACTAGAAAGAACCAGCCGATGTCTTGAGAAGGCCAAAGTGCCTTATGCGATCATTGGTGGAAATGCAGTCGCAGCTTGGGTTTCGACAGTGGACCCGGGCGCCGTTCGCAATACCCGGGATGTCGATATTCTATTGCGGCGAGAGGATTTCTCGCTTGCGGTCAATGCAATGGCGACAGAGGGATTTGTTCAGGAGGAAGCTGGCAATGTCACCCTCTTTTTGGATGGGCCAGATGGGTTACCGAGTCAAGGAGTTCACGTGCTATGGTCAGGTGAAAAAGTGCGTCCATCGTATGATTCGCCGACTCCATCCATCAAGTCCGTTCGGATGTTGGACAATATGCGAATCGTGGAACTCGAAGACCTCGTCAGAATGAAACTTAATTCGTTTCGCGACAAGGACAAAGTCCACATACGTGATTTTATGTCCGTCGGGTTGGTCGACACAAGTTGGTTGTCTCGATTTACTTCAACTCTTGCTGCTCGATTGCAAACGATTCTAGAAAACCCCGAAGGATAATGAGGTTCGTAATTCACCCGATTGTCGAGGGGTTAACTCTCGAATGCGATAATTATCCAAACTAGTACTTTGTCCAATTTAGATTTTTGGGTTGAGCCGCAGGCGCTAGCCGCGCTTTTAGTCGCAAATAATCATATCGCAGCTAGCGCTTGCGGCTCAATTCAACCCCATTTTCTAATCTGGACAAAGCACTAGTGCTTTAATAGGGCCGACAACTGTTGCTCTGAAGTCCGCGGATTCGTTTATTTGCTTCAGACGCGAGACTCGGCTCGACCGTCATCGCGAGTTTGAGGTGCTCAATTGCTTCGATCGGGGGCCATCACGGAGGGCCATCCATCCACAGCACGGTCACCATGAAGCTCTATCCCGCAGGTTTACCCTGCAGACCGTTAGGATTTTGGCTAACAAAAAAGCAATCCCAACCAAGCGTCTCTCCGCCGCCAGAGTCTGCCCAGGGCTAGTCATTGTTTCACGTTGGTCAATTAGCCGTCGAGCGTTAGCGCCGGTTTCCGCACAACAACCGGGCCTAACGGCCATCGGCTAATTTGTGTAGTTTGTTGAATTGACTAGCCCTAAGAGTCTGCCGCTCGTCTATCAAGTTCAAACGATTTTAGGGTAGACTTAGACTTCGTATTCCTTAGCATGCTCTCGCAACTCTTCGGCCGTTGGAAACTCGATGTTCGCAAAAAGCTCGATCAAACTTATTGCGCAATCAATCTCGGGCAAGGGAATCACCGCTTCGAGCTCGGAATAGGTTTCGGCCAGGAAACCGCTATCAGTCCTGCGATACGCTAATACTCTTGCCGAGTTCTGCTCGACCAAGATATAAACGCACAAAGAATCCATCGTTAGATAGGCTTCGCGCTTCTCGTACTCGTCGGTTCGGCGTGTCGACTCAGAAATAACTTCGACGATCACGATGGGTGCATCGTGAAACGTGTCGACCGGCGGATTAGGACGACAAACAACGGACACATCGGGATAGTAAAATCTTGTGCCAGACGAAAATCGGATCCGAACTTTTGTATCCGAGTTAAATACTTGGCATTTTTGACCACGAAGTTGCGAGTAAAGCAAACCAGTCGCATTGGTTGCTATCCGATTGTGCGAATTGGATGCACCAGCCATACAATAGACGAGTCCTTCGACGTACTCGTGTTTTCGGTTGGCATAGTTTTCGCCAACGAGGTAGTCGAGAACTGAAACAGGCTGAAATTGGTGTGCTGAGCTCATTTCCAGATCATAGCCTACATGGATTTTACCGACAACGCACTGCTCTGAATTAAGCGAAAGTCTAGTATTCTAGGGCTGACAACTGTTGCTTTGAAGTCCGCGGATTCGTTTATTCGCTTCGGGCGCGAGACTCGGTTCGACCGTCATCGCGAGTTGGAAGTGCTCAATGGCTTGCAGATAGTTTCCCGCTTCGCCAAGAAGTGTACCAAGCCGAATTTCAAATTCTCCGCGACTCTTTTGGCATTGCTGAACCGCAAACTCATACGACTTGATCGCTTCTTTGATTTTTCGCTGCCCCACTTGTGATTCACCCAGCAATTGAAAGACTAGCGGATCCCCTTCCCGTTTGTTTGTAAGTTGGTCGGACAGTAGCTCTCGACATCGCAATTCGACCTGTTCCCAATCGTGAAGCTCTCTCGCAGCAACTGCACGCAAAAGAGTGACTTGGTAATCGCTTGATCTAGAATCCACGAGAACTCGTTCCGCTTCGGAATAGCGGGATAACGTCAGCAACTGCATCGCCCTTTGCAAATAGGCCTCAAGGCTTGCATCCTTGGGGATCGGAAGTGCAACACTCTTCTCCGCATACGCAATCTCCTTTTTTAGTTTCCTCCGCCATTCGTCTGATCTCACGCCTTTAATTTCGATTGGGCCAATAGTTTCCACAAGGCGCTCCTCGGAATCGTATGCCCTCGACAATCGCATACCAGACAGATTCGCGTCGAATTCCTCGCGGTCAAGTTCGGATTGCCTCCAAGCATATACACCTGGAATTGCAAGCCAAAGGAGAAGAGTCCAAGACCAAGCTCGAGTTGGTTGCCAAGTGCATTTGATTGGGGAGGTTACAATCCAACCCAAAGAAAGAGAGAGCGCAACGAAACAACGAACGAACCAACGCAGAAAAAATCCTGTTTCAATTTGCCTGAATGTCCAAGAAATGGATTCGAGCGACAAAGGGAGTGCCAGAGTGCATATTGCCAGCAGAATGAAAGCGAAACGGTATTGTGGCAGTTTGTCTCGAATCTTGGAAGCCAATAGGCAGGCCAGCGGTATCGAGGCAAATAAGTGAGTCATGAATAATCGGTAACCAACAAAGACGGGTTGCACACTATCTGGGGTCGCGGCAAGCAAGATGCCGCAACCGAGTAGACTCCCTGCGAACGCGATTAAGAATAGAGCTATTGTGGAGTAGCGATTATCCACCCGTTCTTTTCCTTTCGCGTTCGATGCATTAGCCGCCGCATTCGTTGGGTTAGGCGACACCGAGGGCTCTCGCAGTTTCTGGGCGACGTAATTTCCAGATTACTCCGTCCAAGGCATAGTGGGTAAAAGCGGCCCACAGATTTGCGCCTTGCCAAAGTGTTTCATAGCCATGCGATGGCGAACTGGCCCAAACTCCCAATGTTCCCAACGTCAAAATAAAGACACTCAAAACGAGCATCCAATGAGCGGCAATCTTTCGCATTAGTCCATCCGATCCGATGCTTTCGCGACGTTTTGCATAGTGACTTACAATCGCCAGATACTCTACCGCATGGAACAAAGCCGCTGCGGTTGCGAAACACAAAACGAAACGCGGAAGCTTAAAATGACTTGCGAGAAGATATCCAGTATAGAGAACAACCACACTAGCAAGGTACATAAACTTGGGCCACCGCTCGCGTTGCCACCCCAAAAGGTTCGTGGCCACTATCGAAACAGGAATTGTCAGAACGACCCAATCAAGAATTCTCGTAGCGGCGTTTGCCACCGCATTGCTTTCCAAATTCCAAAGCATGGAACTTGATGTGCGCACGATGACATAAAACAAGAAGCCTCTCAAACCCCAGCGTTCAAGCCATACGCTGCCTCCAGTTACTTTTCTCGAGTAGATTCTCAAAACCCCTGAATGCTGGCTGGCAAAATGCCATCCGTTCCAAATATAGTCGATTAATCCTAGACAAAGAAAAACGCCGCTTCCCCAATACGCACCTCCAACCAAGCCAGCAGAGATCAACGCCATTGAAACGACCAACCCATTTCGATCGTCACGTCGATCTGGATCCGCAATGACTAGGAAAAGGGTGATCCACCGATGCGGTAGCGTCACATAATAGATCTGCCAAAAGTCGACCACGGTGTCTGTGCTGGTTGAGAGCCCTGGAATGAGCAGGAGCGGCCAGCACAGATTGGAAAGTAGTAAAAGATCAAATGGAGCCGAGACAACCCAACTCTTAAGGGGCGAAACCATCACGGCAACAATGCCGATTTAATTTTCCATGCACTCGCAATCTTCTCGAATGACCATTCTTGCACTCCTTGCGGGGTGCCGTCCTGTTTTTCGATAGTCACTTTGCATGTTGCATTTGAGCCTGTCACAGTTGGTTTCCCCGTCACATAAAAACTCAGCTGATTAAATTTCTTCGCATCCGCAGCAGTGGGTTTTGTCACGAACAAAGGGGACATTTTTTTATCGTCACCTTTTGCCTCATTTATGTCTTCGACCAAAACCGCGACCTTGGTGCCTTCCTCCCCACCCATGTCAACCGAGCTCGGGGTACTCGAAGAGCACCCAGCCGAGCATAGGATGACGATAAAGAGAAAGCTCGTAGCCTGACGGATATTCATCAATAATCCTCTATGTTTCTTTTTTTTAAAAGAGTCTGAAACCATTCGTTACTGCTCCGAGTTAGCGACTTCGCCGCCCGAGATCGTGCATAATGCGGACCAAATCGCACGATCGATACTTTGGCTGAAGAAGCGAACAGAACCGTCTGCGAACGCTGTGTTCACACCTCCAGTGTGTGCGCTCCGAGCCGCAACCTGCCATTGGCCACCCGTCGTCGCGCTAATATCGCGGTTCTGGGTGCAAAACATCGGGCTTGTGCTTGGGAACGCTGCAGGATCGGTCGCAAGAGGGCAGCCGGAAGTAACATCTGTTCCCCTGGAGTTCGGTGGGAAAAATCCGCTGAAGGAATTGCCACCCATCATCGGGCACAGGATCGCACCTCGAACGTCTCGATTCATGCCAGCAGGGGCAGACGAACTTGTTCTTCCGTCGGCCTTACTATTGTTCATAACTTCACTGATTGCGATTGAATTGGAGCTCCCATCGGTAATCGCTCCGAACCGAGTTCCCTTTCCAACCGCAAATCGATTTCCATATTCATACTTTATCACGTTCTCGACAGCCCCAAACATTCCTCGTTTTGCTTTATCTCCTCGATTGGTTGCGTCTCGCATGAACTGTCCACCAAAGCAAGCGGCGTAATTCGCTTTATGAAGGTTTTCGAGGCTCATGTCATTAAAATGAACGTCAGTAGTTGGAGCACTTGGACAGGTCATGAACTTCCGTGCGAAAGTCTGAGTATCGATATCTGGTCGGCGGATTGGTGTACCATCCAAGTTATCCCAGGGGCAAGCCTCATCGAGGTCGTCGGCTGCAACACCTTTGTCGATACGTTGTGCGAGGGTCGACTCCTCTATGTAGGCATTAACATGCATTACCCATGAAGGACCAAAAACACGCGCTTGCGGTACAAGACCTCCGCCTTGCGATCCGGTAATTACAAATGCCGGGAAATTGGGTGTGCCGTTGGCGTTCACATTGTTTGGGGCTGTGGTTGCCGTTTCTGAAAAAGTGGCGTAGCCCGGCGGAAAACTCTTAGTTGCGCTTTCCACGTTAAGACAAGCCAAACCGAGTTGTTTGAGATTGTTGGTACACTGCATTCTTCGAGCAGCTTCGCGGGCCGCTTGAACGGCTGGTAATAACAACCCAACCAAAATTCCGATGATCGCGATGACGACCAATAGTTCGACAAGGGTAAAACCACGTCGCTTCCATTTGAAATTAGCCATTTAGACTCTCCCTGTAAATGAAAATGTTGCTGAGCGCCGTTAGGACTGGGACATGGACTAAGTTGAAACTCTCTGAAGCGACGCGGAAAATCCAAGCCCCAGACCTGACGACGCCAAGCAGTAATTGAGAGAGACGATATCGGGGCTATTTGATGAGAGCGAGAAGAAAAGGTTAACAAACGGTTAAGTTGCGCATGCCCAGATCGAGTACGTATTTTTGGGACTCACTGTGCGTAGTTTTGAACGCCGTTGAATTCACGATTACGGCGAAGAGTGCATTTGAAAACGACAAAAACCGTTACCGCAGCAAAACAACATAAAAAAGAAAAATGGACACTTGGATTAGCCGTTTTGGCGTTAGCCACGGTTTTTGTACGAAAGAACCGCGGCTAACGGCTAACGCTAGGCTGTTAGAAAACTGGTATTGCGTTTTGAGCTTGCGCATCTTTTGTTCCGTGAGAGACCCCAGCGGCCTGGTGCCGCTTGGTGAACAAGGTTCGTATGCTAGAAGAAGAGACCGAACGATTCGAAAGACCCCCCGTGGGCAACTGGGGGCAAGGCAATACTGGGAACAAAAACGACTTGTTGAAAAGTTGTGTCAATACCGAATTTTTAACACCCCCAGACTGATGGCGTGTTTCGGTCGAATATAGGGTCCGGGAAGCAGAGCTTCCAGAGTGTGCGTTCCCAAGCCGGAGCTTGGGAATGAGCGAAACGAGCGAATAAGCCAACTGGGTGCGAAGCCTACTTCTTGTTCTTTTTCTTGTTTTGTTTGGCTTTGCCGGAATTCTCGGGTTCACGTTTTCCGCCAGCGGGATTGAGATCGTCGAGAACGGATTGCAGTGATTTGCGAGCGGTCACGGCGGCTGCGTCGTTCGAATCCACCGCTATCGGCACTTCTACAAAAGGTGCGTCTTTCATGGAGAACAACTCCCCCTTTTCATTCAATTTCCACTGGTCATTCCGCGCGTACCATCCTGTTCCAAGTTGAACGAAGATCGATTCTCGTGGATTTCCTGTTCCTCCTCGCAACTGTGGTGCGAACGAACGACCATCCAACTTGACGCCATCGGGCAAAGCCCCACCCGCTAGCTCGGTAAAGGTCGGCAGCAAGTCGCTAAAGTCGACGAGGTCTTTGAGTACCTTTCCAGCTGGTGATGTACCCCGCCAGTTTGCGATCAGTGGAACACGCGAGCCACCCTCGAGCAACTGCCCCTTGTGTCCGTAAACAGGACGCGTACCGATCATACCGGTCTTCTTCATCGGATCATGTACTTCCTGATACCCTACCGTTGCCGTTCCATTGTCGGTGGAAAAGAGAATCAATGTATTTTCGCGAAGTCCAAGCTTGTCGAGCTCCCCAACGATTTTGCCAACAGTCTTGTCGAGGTACGCTAGGTTGTCCTGATAGTGTTGGTTTGGGCTAGATTCAGGTTTTGAATCGGGAGTCCTGAGAATTGGACCATGGATTAAATGTTCCGATAAATAAAAATAGAACGGTTCAGCCCGATGCCGCCTGAGAAAATCAACCGCGAAATCGGAAGCTACGTCGGGATAATAGATTTCTTTTTCCGTTGTTACTTCGTTGCCATTCTTTGTGTAACTAGTCTTCCAAAAATAGCCTCCCGCCGTCGGGTCGGTGATGAATTCCTTGAATCCCCAATCTCCCGGTGAATCGCTCATCTGCCGCCACTTGCCCGCCATACCAGTAACGTAGCCCGATTGGCTTAGAATCTTAGGCAGCGACGGTTCGACTTTGAAACTAGCCGTGCTCGCGGTTTGGTTCGAAGTCCCTCCAGTTCGAAACCCGTATCGACCTGTCATAACCAAGCAACGTGAAGGTCCGCACAGGGGCGTCGCGTAGCATCGTTCGAATCGCACACCCGTACTGGCGAGTGCATCGATGTTTGGCGTCAAACCAGGAAAACGTCCCGACCCATAGCAACCGAACGTATCGATTCCGCAATCGTCGGCGAAAATGAAGACGATATTTGGCTTTCGTGATTCAGCAGCGACCGACATGTTGACGACGAACACATTGACTGCAATTGCGGAAAGCAGCAGGACATACCGTGATCGAGTTAGCGAAAAAAAACTTCGCATGGTCAAGCTCATTCTTTGAAAGGCATTGGAGAGGGGAAGTTCAAGCCAACTACTATACCCTGTCTCGTCTGACTCGTGGTATTTTGGACGCAAACACGCTATCGCAGGTCTCCGACTCGTATCCATTGGTGCAATAAATTTAACGACAACTTCATAATCGACAAAACACCAGTTCAACTCCGCAATTCAGTTGGCATTTCTGTAAGGTCTCGTGGAAAGCTGGCAACTTTTTGCGGCTTGAGTTATGTCAAACAGGCCGCCCGTAAGTGCGGTTCTTCGGAGCAGAGTTCGCGGTTGAGGAGTCGGCGTGCGATATCACGGAAAATAAAGTGGTTTTGAGCACGATGCTGCCAACCAGGTGATACCTGGACGTCGAAGTGATGCTTCGTCTTGAAACGATTCAATCAAGTCAGAAGAGTTTTGAGAATTCATCAAATCTAACCTTTGACAAAATCTCGTTCGTGTCATTTAATCCACGGCGCGACTGCAAATTCAAAATCAATCAGTTGGCGTAATCGTTCAAAGCCATGGGTCTGATAGGAGAGTCTCGATGCAATGTTACAAGTGTTTGTCTAGCCATTTCATACTCGCCATTGCTTACTGTAGTGGACTATTTTGCCTTGTGGGTTGCGAAAGCAGCATTCAACAAACGACTTATCCAGTAAGCGGAGAAGTAAAGCTCGATGGCAAGCCATTGGCCGGCGCTGTCATTGTTCTCCACGCTGTGGACAAGACCAATTTCAAGTGGGAAGAATTGCCGCAAGGAGTGACGGACCAAAATGGAAAATTCAATCTGTTTACGTATTCTTCTAATGACGGTGCACCAGCTGCAGAGTACACCGTTGGGATTGCGCTTCAACAAGCAGTTAGCGATGAGGGCGACGACCAAGTCAAACGAGAGAAGAATGGCGTGAAATTGCCTACTAAATTTGCTGACCCGAAAAAATCCGGACTTACGGCGAGGGTCGATGCGAAAGCAACTGTGATTCCGACCTTCGAGTTGGCAAGCAAATAACGCAAGTAATCTCTGATCACATGTCTTTGGTTTTCCAATTTGCAAAGGATTTTGAAAATGGTACGTCGTCCTGGTTTTACACTTGTTGAACTTTTGGTAGTTATAGCCATTATCGGTATTTTGGTTGGTCTGTTGTTACCGGCTGTTCAAGCTGCTCGCGAGGCAGCGAGACGCATGCAGTGTCAGAACAACATGAAACAAATTGGATTGACTATCCATAATTTCGAAAGTGCATATCGATTTTTCCCACCCGCCCGTGTTGATGCTGCGCAGGGTTTTCCTGTTACGGAGTTTGGAGTACCGGCACCTACAACGGGAACGATCCAGCACGGTCCGGGCATTTTCCTGCTCC
Source organism: Pirellula staleyi DSM 6068 (assembly GCA_945900945.1). Classification (GTDB taxonomy): domain Bacteria; phylum Planctomycetota; class Planctomycetia; order Pirellulales; family Pirellulaceae; genus JBKCUI01. The sequence goes on along the minus strand of CAMDKL010000065.1, from coordinate 16,463 downwards.
CGTACATGGAACAGAATGCAGTTTACAGCCTATACGACTTGAAACAGACTTGGTCTAGCACGGCCAACGCGGCTGCAATTGCTGCTCAAATCCCTTCTTTCAATTGTCCGTCGACGCCCGATATTGGCCGCCTTGACACGGGTAACGTCCCAGGAAGCACGGCTGCTAATAGGTGGCTTGCTGCCGTTTCTGATTATTCAATTGCCAATGGATTGAACGGCAGGTTAGGCTTGCCACCCTACAGTCTGATGCCGCCGATCCCAGGTTACATCCCAACCAATCCGAGCACGGATGCAACTCAATACGTTGGTTCAATTTTGCCGATGAGCACCATCTCTTCGTTCACGACAGGCATGAACCCGCCATTTTTTAATAGCCGCCCCAAAATGAAATTCGGCACACTTACTGATGGAAGCTCGAATACATTCGCTTGGGTCGAAGACGCGGGTCGCCCATTCCAGTACCGCCGCACGGCAAGGATCGCAGGCGCCAGAGCAAGTGGAGCCGGTTGGGCCGATCCTGATTCCGAGTTTTGGGTGGATGGTTTTACAACCGACGGAGTAACGTCACTTGGCCCATGCGCTATGAATTGCAACAACAGCAATGAGCTTTATGCATTCCATACTGGTGGCGCGATGGCCGTTTATTGCGATGGCAGTGTTCGCTTCGTTTCGGCGCAAACTTCGATTCCTGTTCTAGCTGCAGCGATCAGCGCAAGCCTTGGCGAAGTTAGCTCGATCGAGAATTAGTAACGATCGCGGATCGATCGGATAAATCGCCACAATAATGGCGAAAGCACACCCCCAATCGAAGACCCAACCAGTAGGCTCTTTGGTGGCATTTGGCCAAATAGTGCGAATGCAATTGAAACAAGCGCAATTGTTGTCGTTGCACCGGCAATGATTTGTCCGAAAAGATAATAGAACGTTGGCTTAATCAAACCACACTCCTTTTGATTTCCGACCGACTTAGAAGATCTTCATCGAACCTCAATCCTCATTCACCCATTTGTGACTCTATCAGCGAAATCCATACAGCACATAGAAACGACATTGCTCGCTTCGAATTCGCAAAGCCTAAGGGAGATGATAGAGTCCTCTTTGAGTCGGCGAAAGTTCATGAATGTTTTCGTTGCCAGTTCTTGCTACGCGATGCTAACCAATACTGCCGAAGTTCCTTCGGCTGCTGAAGCAGAATGCCGCGATTCCGATCCTCGCACGCCCCCCTTTCTCTTCAAGAACATTCCGCCTTCGCAAGACGATGCCATCGTCGTTCCGGAGGGTTATATTGCAGAAGTGCTTTATCGATGGGGTGACCCGATCAATGGTTCCTCGCCTCAATTCCGTTCGGATGCTTCAAACACCGCCGAAGAACAGATGCGTCAGACTGGAATGGGGCACGACGGCATCGAGTACTTTGAAATTCCAGGCCAAGATCCAAGCAAGCGTGGTCTGTTAGCCATTAATCACGAGTACACAGATCAAGTGCTGCTGTTCCAAGATGGGCTGGAGCCATTACCGCCAGCGTTGATGCCAATCGAGAAAGTTCTAAAATCCAAGGCTTCTCACGGCGTCTCTATTATTGAAATCGCAAGAACTCTCAGGGGAAATTGGTCCGTGGTGGCTTCTCCGTTGGCACGACGGATTACAGCCGAAACAACGATGCAAATCTCCGGCCCCGCAGCCATTCGACTAGGAAAATCCGTTCGAGGAACAGTCAATAATTGTGCTGCCGGGCGCACTCCTTGGGGAACCTATCTCTCCTGCGAAGAGAATTTTCATGGAGTATTCGGAACAAACGAGGTTTCCTTTGCGCCTTCGCTATCGCAACAGCGGTACGGACTTCGCCCAGAGGGATTTGCCTATACCATTGACGGTAAATCAATTGGCGCCTACCGATGGTGGGAGCAAGACAGGCGATTTGATTTGTCCAATTCCGACAACGATTCCAATCGATTTGGATATGTAGTCGAGATTGATCCATTCGATCCTGAATCGATGCCCGTGAAACGCACGGCGCTCGGACGTATCAAGCACGAGAATGCAGAGTTGGTTGTTGCGCAAGATGGTCGCGTAGTCGTTTATATGGGCGACGACGAGATGAATGAATTTGTTTACAAGTTCGTTTCCGCGAAGAGTTGGAAGCCAAACGAGAATGCCCAACGACAAAGCGACCCGAATTTGCTAGACGAAGGCACCTTGTATGTCGCTCGATTCAATGAGGATGAAACGGGCAATTGGTTGGCGCTCGTACCGGGTGAGAATGGTATTCCGATCAAGGCGGGACCGGAGGACAGCGAGGGATTCGATGCTGCTGATATATGCATTCGGACAAGACTGGCTGCGTCGGCTACGGGTGCCACGCCGATGGATCGTCCTGAGTGGGTTGCCGTTCATCCGACATCGAACGAAGTTTATGTTTCTTTGACCAACAATAACGGTCGTAAACAAACAGATAATGCCAACCCCAGGACCAACAACTTGTTTGGCCATATCCTACGTTGGAAGGAACAAGGAGATGATCCAACAGCGACGAGTTTTCGTTGGCAAGTATTCATCCTAGCCGGAAATCCATCGCACAAAGTACCAACACAACAGGGCAATGTCGTTGGGGATGCCTTCGGCTGCCCGGACGGGTTGAAGTTTGATTCGGAGGGAGTTCTTTGGATTCAAACCGATATATCTAGCAGCGTACTCGGCAAGGAAGGCTACGCGGAACTCGGTAACAACATGATGCTTGCAACTGGCACGATGGAGTCGAAGGCGGACGCCCTCGCTCTGCTACTATTACTATTAGAAAACGAGACGGCGGGAAAATAGGTAGCTAAAGCTCCGAAGGCACCAAAGCGGATTTAACGAACGGAAGGAAGAAATCCATCTCAGGGAGGTCCAGGTAGCGGTCAACTCCAAGATCGATCCAGCTCACTAACTTCATCGCATTTTGGTGGAAGCGATTCTTGCCAAAAGCCATTCGCTCGGTCATCGTCATAAAACCACCCTCCAGAAAGATGCTTCGCTGGGAGCGGGTGTTTAGATGGCTAAAGTACTTCGGAATGACCGTGGCTAAGAATCGTTTTGAAGCGGGCTGTAATCTAACCACCTCAGCAACTTCCTCGCCAAAGTTCTTGACCAACCAATCAAAGGTTCCTGTTTCATGGAGAGAGTCACTCGTCCAATCGCCAGCTTGAAAAGTTCCGCATGCGAGAATTTGACATGGACGAAACAGCAAAGCAGCGACGACAAGCGATTTTTCTGAATTTTCAGAAACCGCTCTGGCCGCTAACTGCCGAGCCTGGAAAAAGATGTTGGAAACGGATATGTCCCAATGCTTGTCGCCGGCTTGAAGTAACTCGAATACTTCAGTGGCAGCAGTGGAGTACGTTTCAATCGAAACAATGCCTCGATTCCTAATCGCAATCACGGTCTTCTCCTTAGTAAACACTTGATTAGCTAGCCCGCATTACTCATTAGCCGCAGGGCGCTAGCCCACGGTTGTCATTGCAACCATAACCGCGGGCTAATGCCCTGCGGCTGATCAATAAATAACCTCTGAATAATCCGGTCTAGCAAAGTTTGTTTGCTAGCTTTTGGAGGCATCGTACCCATTGGCTGTGTTGGAATGGTGAAGAATACGTTATTGACCCATGAATTCGTGAAGCACCACGGATCTAAATTTCTAGGGTCGCCTTGGAGGACGCGGTGCCAAAGCTCGAGTGGAGGGCTGCGGATTGGCAGGAGTTGGCGTCGGAAGAGCTACGACTCGAATGCTCTCGCGATCCTTGTAGACTTGGTTATCCATATCGGTTGTCTCGACTTCGATCATGTGTGTACCTACGGGCAAAATTGAAGGCAACAGGGTTCTCCACAAGTGGTCTGTTATCGAGGGGGCGGGTAGTGAGATCCCAGGAATGGAATTAGGGCCTGCTTCCAACTTTTTCATGTCAGCAAAAAACGGATCCACTCCATCGACACGTTCCATGTCTTTCCAAGGCCCCTCCGGCAAGATTCGCATCCGGACCTTTGATCGCTTGGATCCATTGAATACATTTACGACCATGGCGGTCGTGATCGCATCAGCAACCGTAATTTCCTGAGGCAAGTAGATGTTCATCTGATGATCCGCTGGGCGACGGGCTGCGCGAAACTCCAAATCATATTTTGTACCGTCGAAGGATATGATCGAATACCCATTTGGTCCCCCGTCGCTCATGGTAGCGTGTGGAATACCTAGTTCGTCCGGCGCACCTCGCCACCAACTGCCGCAAACAGTCACGTTCACAATGTGATGATGTGGTTCTGGTCCCATCCAGCCATCTTCCTTGGTGATAAAGTGATGCTTGAGGAAGTGCGTGTGGGCTGACATCGAAAGAGTGAATGGTCGCTCCTCTATGATCCGATACAATTCCTGTCTATCCTCCACATCGACCAAAGGTATGTGCATCATGAGTACGACGAGTTGGTCTTTTGGGATCAATGCCAAATCGTTGCGAATGAACTCCATCTGCTCCTTGCCCAACCCACCTTTGTAAAATCCGCGAGTTGATTCTGTTGCCCCGTGCCATTCCACATCATCTAGGGCGAGAAAGTGTACAGGTCCGAAATCGAACGAATAGTAGTTGGGACCATAGAAGCTTTCAAAGGTCTCATCAGAATGTAAATCGCTTGGAGCATCCAAATTGATATCGTGATTTCCCAAAACGTTGTACCAAGGAATCCCGATCAGCGCGATCGCTTGGTTGTGTGGCCGAAAAACGCTTAGGTCGTCGAAAACAATATCGCCGAGTGTTACACCCAACGATGCGCCATGTGCCTTTTCTGCGACCACTTGCTCGATGATATCATGAGCCATGTATTCCACTTCCTGCACGTTGCGAGGTTGCGTATCTCCAAAAAGAAGGGCCTTGAATTGATCCGGCTCCTTTTGTGGCGTGAGAGGGAAGTCGATGGATTCTGGTAGCGGTCCGGTTGGTTGCACCCCTGCAAATTTTTGAACAGGTGAACCGGCTGGCTTATGGATGTAATAAAACTGAGGCAGCTTGTCTTCATTGATGGGTGTCATCCAGCCACGCGGTTTGATAACGAACACAATCGTATCGTCGGATACATGTGTTTCGTACTTGCCATCAGCATTGGTCATCACGATCTCGCTACCGTTGGACACCTTGATCCCAGGAATTCCTTTTTCATCGGGATCCCTTTTTCGATTCCCATTCTCATCGTGGTAAACAACACCTTGAGCGCGGGTATGGAAATTGTCACCTTTGGAAGAGGTGCGCGGCGTGTGGGGTTCGTGCCCGAAGGTGGCGTTACCGAACAGGGCAGAACAGAACAGGAATACGACATTCGACCTAAGCACTTAAATACCTCGCGATGTGAGACTTCTAATTGGACGATATTTTGATGTGCAAAAGTATGTGCGCTCCCACCATCGCTTGCAAACACTTTTCCGTAAAGCTTCGATGAAGTTTTGAGATCCGTTCGATGATGGGCTTTAAGAGACGTTCCCAGTTTCCGATGCTGACGATCAGGGCAAGCACTGGTTCGAATATGACGAATTGAAGAACTTCGCGCTACGAAATGATGATGGAAAAAAGAAGAATCAATGTAACTTAGTTTCATGTCCTCGCGTTGCTTGACCAACCCGCTTGGATCGTTACCTTGAGCCGCTCATTCGATTCTGATCCGCATACGAGGGAACGTGACTATGTCTACTGTGTCTTCAAGCGAATACGCAAAGTGTCTTTTTGCAATCGTACTGGTTTCGATCGGAACTTTTTCAGGATGTAGCCCGAGCGATCAGTTCGGGACGATTAAGGCGGAGGGAACCGTGACTCTTAATGGCCAGCCGCTGAGCGATGCACATGTGTGGCTGCTTCCCAAAGCGAAAACGCATCAGGAAGCGACGCTAGTCGTCCGGCCGCAAGGTAGAACGGGACTCGATGGCAAGTTTGTTTTGACAACGTACTACCAAGACGATGGTGCACCGGTGGGAGAGTACGACGCGATCGTACTTCACGGTGAGAACGATCCCGATGCCGCAGCAGAGGAATCGAAATCTAAAACGAAGAGGGTTGCAGTACCCATGAAATACAAGGACGCCAAGACGTCGGGTCTGCAGGTCATCATAAAAAATGGCGAGATGAATGCCATCCCTTTGGATCTCAAGAGCAAGTAAACGATTTGACTGTTTGGTTCTTTCTGTCAATTTCCTCGATTTTTAGAAATGGTGTTTTATGAAAGTGCGCTTTAGTAGGCCTGGGTTTACCCTGGTTGAGTTGTTGGTAGTCATCGCGATCATAGGCATTTTAGTGGGGCTCTTGTTGCCGGCAGTTCAAGCGGCCCGAGAAGCGGCTCGCAGAATGCAGTGTGTTAATAACAACAAGCAAATTGGCTTGGCAATACACAACTTCGTGGATGCGTTCAAGTGGATACCACCAGGCGGAATCGATGCGGTTGGTTTTCCTAAGTGGAATGTGCCCGCTGGTGTTACACACGGCACTGCGACCTTTTGGTTACCTTATTTGGAGCAAAGTGCTTTGTACAACCAATACCGTTGGGACAAAGATTGGCGGGACCCGGTCAACCAGCCAGTGGTCAAGGCGAAGCTGTCTGTCTACGAATGCCCATCCTCACCCAATTCGGACCGACTGGGGCCGATGAAAACGGCCAATGGATTTACATGGCAAGAGTATGCAGGGGACTACGCGCCACAAAGTGGAAACCGAATTTCGCGAGCTCAAGCGGGATTGATCGATTGGCCTGCTGGCACTTCGCCGTCGAATCCTGGTGTTGACAGCGCTGGTTCAGGGAGTGTGTGGCGAGGTGTCTTCGATACGATTAGTGTCGCAACCAAGCTCGACAATGTCGCCCGATTCGCAAGTGTGACCGATGGTCTTTCCAACACGGCGTTCATTACCGAAGATGCTGGCCGGTCCAAGTTCTATGTGACAGGTGGAAAGCTCCATCCGACCAACCCCAACGGAGGAACCAACGGGCTCGATGGTGCTGGCTGGGCCTCGCGAGGAATGAACTACGGAATGGACGGGGCCACGCTAAATGGACTAAGCCAGCCTGGGCCTTGCTTTATGAACTGCAGCAACGCAGATGAAAACTACTCGTTCCATACCGGCGGAGGCATTTGGCTCTTCGGTGACGGCTCCGTGCACTTCATCTCACAAAGTACATCACCGCGAATTTTGGCCGCAATGGTAACCCACCAAGACGGAAGCATTTTTGCTTTGGGCAACTAGGCAAACAGTGATGCTTGCCTGTAGCGCAGGCTGCTAGCCTGTGTGAGTTCGCAGTTTGGCAACTGGCTGGCAGCCAGTTGCTGCGAATCGAAAAATAATTCGTTTTCAATGAACAACATACCAACGAGGATTGAATGAAAACACGACTGTTGCTTGCCCTTTTCGTCTTGGGCTTCACATCACGTTCGCTTGCAGATAAGCCAAAACTAGAATCGCCGCCGCAATTCGCTGGCCCTACAGCGACTGGTTACCTGCTGCCAAATGGCTGGCACATTACACCGGTTGGCAAGCAGGTTCAAACGACAGACCTGCCACTCAACATCATACCGTTGAAGGACAGTCGGCATGCGTTGGTCGCGACCAGCGGATTCAACACGCACAAGCTGTCACTCATCGACTTCGTCGAGGGCAAAGTCGTTGCCTCGGACGAGACTCGACAGACTTGGTTCGGATTGGCGTTAAATAAAGCCGAAGACCATGTTTGGTGGTCCGGGGGCGGGAGCGGCGATTTGCACTCCTTCGAACTTAAGAATAAACAATTCACGCGAACAAGCAAACCCGAGACACCACGCGCTACCCGCGACCGAAGCGCACCGCGTCCGACCGCTGAGGAAAGAGTCAAGCCTCAGTTCAAAAGCGGTATCCTTTTAGACGAAGCTCGAAACACTCTCTACTCATTAGAAATCAATGCCGGCGGTATCACTGCGATCGATCTTGCGACTCGCTTAACCCGAGAAGCGGCTGGCGAGCCAGTCGATTCCAAGTCCGCAGTCATCGGTGGCAAACCCTATGACATCGTCCTCGGCAAGAACGGTCTACTCTACGTGTCCGATTGGGCTGGAAGGCAGTTGATCGTCGTCGACGCAAAAGAACTAAAAACCATCGCCAAGATTCCAGTCGGCGACCATCCAAACCAAATCGCCGTGCATCCTACCGACAACCGACTCTTTGTCGCTTGCGCGTCGAGCAACGGGGTTTGGGTTGTCGATACCAAACGCGGAGTTGTCACGGAGGTTATTTCAACCAGTCTGTTCCCTAATGCACCGGAAGGGAGCACACCGGACGCTCTGGTCGTATCACCCGACGGGGAGACATTGTATGTCGCCAATGCCGACAACAATTGTATCGCAGTCATCGATATCGAAGTGCAAAACAAAAGTGCAATCAAAGGTTTTGTCCCGACGGGTTGGTATCCAACGGCAGTAAACATCACTCCAGATGGCAAGAATCTTCTTGTCGGTGTAGGAAAGGGTAACCAGTCCAAGGCAAACCCCATCATTGACAATCCTCCCAAAACAGACGGAGAAACGGAATCACGTCGCGGAATCCCATACACGTACATTGGAGCAACTCTCAGCGGTTCTTTAACGCTTGTCCCAATTCCAGACGAGACAAAGCTAAAAGAGTACACGGCCATGGTGTATCGCAATTGCCCCTACTCGGATTCGCAACTCACAACGGCCCCTCATTCCGTGCCGACGGCAATCCCAACCACGGTTGGTGCTCCGAGCCCAATTAAGTACGTTATTTACATTATCAAGGAAAATCGGACCTACGATCAAGTTTTCGGTGATCTTGCGGAAGGGCCAAACAAGAAGGGCAAAGGCGATCCAGCACTTTGCATGTTTCCTCGAAAAGTGACCCCAAATCATCATAAGCTCGCGGAAGAGTTTGTCCTCCTCGACAATCTTTACTGCAATGGCCAAGTCAGCCGAGATGGTCACCCGTGGAGCACGATGGCGTACCATACCGACTATATTGCTCGCGATTGGCACCTCTCCTATTCATCGCGAAGCGGCGTCCAGGATGACGATGAAGGAAGTCTTTCCAATGGACCAAGCGGCTATCTATGGGACGCATGCGCTAGAGCTGGAATCTCCTATCGAAACTATGGTGAGTACGGAAGGCGAGTGAGCGACGACGAAGGCAACTTGAGAATGGAAGGACGTGTGCCTGGACTGGTTGGGCATATGTGCCCCAACTATGGTATTGCTAAAGTAGCAGATGCTCGAGTTCGAGACACGGACAATGCGGTTGCTTTCATAGAGGAATACGATGCATTCACACAGTCGAATGCGATGCCACGGTTCATGATGTTGAGTTTGGGCGAAGACCATACCAGCGGCACTCGGCCAGGTGCATTTACACCGCAAGCCTGTGTTGCCAGCAATGACCTTGCTCTCGGCCAGATTGTCGAACACGTGAGCAAAGGCCCGCATTGGAAAGAGACGGCGATTTTTGTGATCGAGGACGACGCTCAGAATGGACCGGATCACGTGGATGCCCACCGAACGGTCGGCTTAGTGATCAGTCCCTACACCAAACGTCAATTTGTGGACAGCGCACAGTACTCAACGGTCAGTATGATCCGGACGATGGAGCTCATATTGGGACTGCCACCCTTGAGCCAATACGACGCTGCGGCTCGACCGATGTTCAATAGTTTTACAGACAAACCAGATCTGACTCCCTACAAACTGACTTCAGCCGAAATTGATCTCATGGCGGTAAACGACAAATTTGCGTATGGCGCGATGCGGTCGATGGAAATGGATTTCACCGAGTACGACAAGATCGATGACTTCGAGCTGAACGAGATCCTATGGCGATCGATTATGGGAGAGGACGCGCCATTGCCACCAGCGGTTCGACGAGCGATTGCATTCCACTCCTCAACAGCAGTCCCGCTCAAATCGCTTAGCCCACAGCCCTAGGTCAAGCTGGTTTTCGATGCGAAAAAAATCGACCTGTGCGATTGAATAAGTTTCAAATGCTAGCCACGAAAGAACACAGAGAACACAAATAATTCCAACTCGAGGAATAGCCGAAAGGAACGGAAGAAGCCGAAAAAAAATCGACCTTCCCCTTTTTGCGATCTTTGTGTTCTTTTGCGGCAATGAAACGGTGCTTCAAATCGTCCTGTCATTTACAGACGACTTTATGATGCTGGCGTTTCATCGGATTTGAATCGTACAGCTCACGACGCGGTTCTATGTATGTCGTGAGCACAGGTTCGTTGACGGGAAAGGACGTTCTCGTAGGTCACCGTGAGCCCAATTCTATATGCTTTCTTGCGTGTTCAATCCGAATAGCAGGTTACTTCACTTGCCAAGGAATCGAACGGGTGTACAATGTACTCACATAATTCGTTCCTCAGAAGGGAAAAGCATGTCCAGTGTCAGCAACAAACCGGGGCGATTGAATATTCGCATAAGCGAGCATGAGAAGGAAGTCATATCGCGAGCCGCCAGTTCATTGAACACGACCGTGAGCCGTTTTGTGCTCGAAAAAGCATATGCGGAAGCTGAAGCGATTCTTGCCGACCAAAGCCGCTTCACTTTGGATGAAAAACAGTGGAGAAAATTCTGCAAGGCACTGGATGCTCCGCCCAAAGACATCTCAGCTTTAAGAGCATTGCTCAGCGAACAAAGCGTGTTTGATGAGTGAACCGAAGCTGGACCCTCCAACGCCGCTATTGAAGGCGCATAAGCTCGAGCAGTTCGACTGCGGTAGTGAAGCTCTCAACGATTACCTGCGTCGTTTTGCTTTGCAAAACCATCAATCTGGTTTGGCACGGACCTATGTCGCCGCCCGTGGGAAACGAGTCGTTGGGTTCTACTCGCTGGCGTTCGGAAGCATCGACCACCAATCCGACACTTTACGTGTTGCCAAAGGCCTGCCACGACATCCGATTCCCATCATGTTGTTGGCGAGGTTAGCAGTGGACGAAAAGGAACAAGGAAACGGTATTGGCAAGGCGCTGCTCAAAGACGCCATCTTTAGAACTCTACAAGCCTCGGAAATCGCTGGCCTGCGCGCGATGCTGGTCCACGCAAAAGACAAGCCAGCCCAGGCTTTCTACAAAAAATTTGGATTCGATCCGTCGCCGACAAACGAACTACATTTGATGTTGCTGATCAAGGATATGCGAAGGTCGATCGAGTAGTGCATACCTCGTTCGACTCCCTTTGAGCAACAAGTTAGGATCATATGTTCGACTTGTTGTTGTACGGTTCAACCGAACTCGGAATAGCACACGACTCGTTAGAACATCCCTGCACTTGACGATCGGTGGCGAAACTGCCGATCGAATGCGTCGACTGGCACGACGACTATCGATTCTCGGCCATGGAACTCAAGGCCGCTTCGAGGTACTTCGAGAATCTCGATGCAGGGTTAGCAAATCCAGTTAGTTTTCCGTCCAACTTCGTGCCGCCAAGATGGATTGCTACTACCTCACCCTTTTTGTTCAGGATGGGTGCACCAGGAGTGCCTTGATGCGTTATGCTTCGGTCGTCAAACTCATAGGTGATGTTCCCGTTTTCGTCTTCGCCGGTCACGATAGCCGAGTGTTGTCTCTGACTGGGTGGAGCGCCAACAAACATAGCGGCGGACAACCAGATAGTTTCGCCTTTGGCCGGCAGATCGTTTGAAAGCTTGAATTTACCGGCTCTTGTTTTTTCGGGCAACCTGATTGCCAGGATATCTCCGGCTGCGGATGACTGACCGTGCGGAGCAGATTCGGGAATGCCCAGAAACCCAGTCGCGGATATTACCCCGTCGAAGCCGCCAAACGCCGAGCCAAGGGTGCATGTCTTGTAGACTTCAGCAAGTTCTGCAGCCATCGCTTGGCGAGTTAAGCCGGATGCAGGTCCAAGGACACTCAAGGCAGTCAATACGATTGGTGAGTCGGAGCCTTGCTGTTCAATTGCGAAGGCAGTCCCTACGGCAGAGCCAACATCGACATTTCCCAGCGTTGTTTGAAAGTAAGGTCGTAGAACGGACAGATCGGGGATCAACGGGGCGCCTGGCAAATTCGGAGATAGCGGAGGTGCTTGAGCGACATTGTCTTCGGCGTTTTGACATCCGAGAGTAAATACAGTGGCAACGAAAGAAAGCAAAGCGAATAGTGTTGGGTATTTCATTTGTTTCCAATTTAGTTAATAAAACGAAAACGCCGCAACATTAAAATGTGCGGCGTTAGGGATAAATCGACGGTCGTCGCAGTGGTCCGATTAAAGAGAGGATTCGCCAGCGACTATTTCCTTTTCAATTCTCTTTAAATCCTCTTGGGTTGGTTCTGGTTTCGCACTTCCGCAACCAACGAACTGGCAGGACGCGATGGTCAATACCAGCAACAAGCATAAATTCCAAATCTTCATTACAGATCTCCACTTTGTACTTCACCATCATCAATAACGCACAGGAGTCGCCATGCGTTTGGGTCAACGCTGAACGCAAAGAATCGGACGGCGCCGTCAACCGAGGTCGCATTCAAGCCGCCTGGATGTGCCGAACCGAAATACCGATTCCAGTTTGGTCCGTTCGGCGTGCCTGGTCCAACCCAATGCGTTTTCGAATCAGGTCGAGGAGGGAAGTGAAAGCGGATAACGCATTCATCCCAACCAGCGTTATTCCAGTTTTCGTTGTCGCCGCCATCTCGGCCATGTTGTGAAGGGTGAAGAGACTTCTCTGCAAACATAATGGAGTTGGATGTTCCATCTGTAACTTCGCCGAGTGTTCGTTTGCGACCTGTTCCGGACCAAACAATAGCGCCTTGCCTGCCTGGCGAAAGTCCACCGTTGACCACCGCCCGAAGAGGCTGTGCGGGAGCGCCCAATGGTGCTGCAGGAATCGTGCTAATCGTGGAATCAGGTTGTCCTTGAAAAAACCCTGCACATCCACCGTAGTCGGTTCGTCCTCCGGTGTAACCCGTCGGAGCACGCCGACTCGGGCAGTAGAACGTCGGAACGAGTGAATTCGCTACCGCAGTGTTGCCGTTGTTGGTCATAGTCTGGGTGGTCGTAGGCCAAATTGGCGGAACGTCTTTACCCAAATTCCAAATGTTTGTTTGCTCCATAAACGGAAGGATTTTGTACTGTGCACTCCAACCATCTCTATTGGCTGCACTGCAGCAGGTAGTACCTCTTGCGTAATCATAGCCAGATGGGCTTGGCGCACCACTCGCAGTAACCGCCTTAGGGTGACCATCGAAAGGACCCTGCGGCAAATTTTTGAATGCACTCTCGAGGTTTAACGATGCCAATCCCATCTGCTTTAGATTGTTTGAGCACTGCATACGACGTGCTGCTTCGCGTGCAGCTTGCACGGCAGGCAGCAACAGGCCTACCAAAATACCGATGATTGCGATCACCACCAGTAACTCTACGAGTGTGAAACCCGGTTTTAGACGCATTTGCTTCACAATAAGACGCTCCTACTAAAGGTCGAAGTGAGACAGGTTTTACGCTATACCTGCGTCACAAACGAGAACAAGAAATTAAGTAAACACGATTGAAACACACGAAGGTTTAAATTGCATAAACGTTAGGCTAAGTTGCGATGAAGTTACAGAATTATCCGAAGGTACTGTCAGCAATCGCATTGTTGTGCGACTATTGGGAAAGGCGTAGATCGGACATCAAAGATAGTGTCGCATCAAGTTCGTTTGACTGCTGATTTTCGCAGCAGATCCATGCTGTAGATTGCACTTGGCAAAATCTCGCACTCGGCCCAACAGCCGACGCATTTCCGAACCCAATCGCGTTGAGTAGTTGCCCGTTGGCTCGTCCAAACTTCGTCAAAAGTTTGTGAACGCAGATTGCCAATTGTTTGACTGTTGAACTGACAAGTTGGTACATCGCCGTTCGGAAAAATGCGAAGATGGGACTGGAGTGCAACACAGGGAGGGTTCGGCGTCGCGTTCTCTGAAAGCAAACGGTTGCGAATACCATCGAGGTAATACTGCTTGGCTCGGCGGGCATGCCATGACAGCCGCGAGATATCGCCCTGCATTAGTTCAAATAGCCGCTCCAGATCTTCACGGCGGAAATCCCCAAACGTCAAGAACTTGCCCACTTGCTTCGGCGATAGATCAATCTCGCGTTCTAAGTTGTACGTGGCGCTCGATTCGTAAGCCATGACCGCTTGATGACGTACACCCAATTTATCCAGTTCGTCTCTTAACAATTTGTAATGCTCTACACCCTCCGCGTCGACAATCGTCTGATTCACCGCGAGGTCCAAATGGAGTTCTTTGCTGCGAGGTACAAGTTCTTTGAGAGTCTTCGTTGCAGAACTCCATGCCAAAGTGCTGCCGCGAATCTTGTTGTGTTTTTCTCCAACACCGTCCAGGCTAATGAGCAGTTGCAATGGGATCGATTTGTCTCGCTCATTGCAAAAGCTCACGATTCGGTCAGTCAGGAAGCCGTTCGTGGTGATATGCATCCAAAGAGGCTGGATATGCTGCTGAACGAGCGCCACGATTTCCGGTAGGTCAGTGCGTACAAATGGCTCGCCCCCAGTCACTCTTACTGCGTCCATCTTTGGAAGCTGAGGGACGATCCGCCGGATCTCTTCGAGGGTGAGATCACCCTCACCTGACATCTTCCATGAATCGCACATGATGCAACGGGCGTTGCAGCGAAACGTAACTGTATACGTGAGCATCCTCGGCAGAGCATCTCGTTGGTTTCGAACGCTTTGGACATGCCGAAAGAAACCGGGTAGACGGCTAACGATGCTGGCAGCGCGGCGTATCATTCGAGATCCAATTGAAAGTGGACGCGATCAGCTCGCATTGGGATATACCGATTCTCGGTCGCGTTGCGACTCGCATTGAGAAAGATGTTGTTGGATGATCTGGATCGCTCGGTCATTGCCGCACAGATCGTCAGTAACAATGTTGCAACGCAATTGAGGAACAGCCAAAAGAAACTGTTGCAGGAAATGTGGTGTGATGTCCTTGAAGCTAGAAGTCCAGCCACAACCCGAATCCAGAACCATCCGGCTATTGAGGCCTTGTTCGAAATTGCCGTCCTCCGGAATCGCCAAGACTGGTTTCTCCAAATACATGGCTTCACCGACCAGCTGATTGCCAGCGGTGGTGATCAAGCAATAGGACGTTGCTAGATGTTTTACAAACTGGTTGTTGTCGATGGCATGGAATTGCAGATTAGCTTTTGACGGTTTTTCGCCCAATCCGTAAATGTGACAGGGACATCCGGTTGCCATCAGCGCAGGCCACAGGTTGTCTGGTGCGTGTTTTCGCAAGTAGACGACAAGGTGTTCGCTGTGCGGAGAGTTCTTTTTCGCCTCGATTATTTCAACTCGTAGCAAGACGCCGATACGCTGAACATGATCGGTTCCGCTGCGAGCCGGAAAGTGATGGAATGAACTAACCACCTCTGAGGATTGGCCCGTGTAAAAAAGTGGGATAGACAACCTAAGGAACCAGGCACGCCATCGAAAACGCCATGGCATTCTGCTGAAATCGCTTACCGATAGAAAGTGTTGATGATCGAGCGAAATCCAGGGTAACTTGCATTTGGCAGCAGCGCGTGGCAACGCAGGTTCGAAGTCAGTGATTCCGAGATCCGGCTTGTCTCTTTCGATCATCTGCTGGATATGTCGTACGATAGTACCAAGTCGCCGCAAATAGGGAATCGCACCAAAGACTGATTTGAAATAGTTCACCCGTTGTCCTTGGTACGCAAAAAAGAGTCCGGGCAATCGTCGGACCACCACCTTGGGATCTTCCATGTATCGAACATACAATTGGTCATACGCATCACGTGCAGCCAAGAGTATGAATGAATGTTCATGCTTCATCCGATCGACAATCGTTTGGACTCGCGTCGCGTGCCCGCGTCCCTCGCCACACATACTATACAAGATCTTTGCCATCCCTACGTCTCCTACATAAGTACGCCAATCCAAATTGCAAGTCCATGTGGGCGAACCCATCGCCAGCCAAGACGAAGGTGCATGCGACCTGGCTTTCTACACTGCCTCGCTTTTAAGTCAAATAGCCTTTAAATTCTCGCTCCTCGGAGCCTATCCTAAGATGAAATTGTTTGTTTCGTGTTTAGAAAAAATGAATGGCCGAAGAAGATTCCGCGTGTAATATATGAAAGTCCAACAAACGGGACACAACCTTGCCAACGGTAGTTAATTGTTTTGCGACGCCTTAACACTTCTCATACACCGAGCAAGAAATGTGCCAGGTCGTGGCGACGGCCAAGCTACTTATCGTGTAGCCATGTCTAAGGGACGACTCTAGAATTTAGCTGTTCGATGTGGATACGAAACTCGAGTGAGCCAACCAAGTCCTCCAGTACCTCTTGGGCCCACGCATGATCGTACCAACGCCCGTTTAAAAAACAATGAATTTCACATCAGCACTTAAACGTTCTTCGCTGAAGTGCACGTGTTG
>CAMDKL010000064.1 GCA_945900945.1 Pirellula staleyi DSM 6068 | reverse complement strand
AGCGTCCATGCTTGAGACTCCTTTGGAATGGAATTGATACTCAATCTATTGGAGTCTCTGGCTGGATTTAAAGGACATCAAAATTGGGCAATTGGACCGCAAAAGTTTAGCTGGCAATCACGCCTCGGCCCGAGTTATGATCGACGCCAAACTTTATCACGACGGAAAACGGTTCGATATTGCTAATGACATCGAAGATGAGAACCCACACTAGTGAATGCATCGCCTACGTTGATCGCGCAGAGAGACAATTTACAACAAAAGCTGGTTTCAATGCCCTTGTGTACCCCCGACAACGCCATTTTCAACAATGAACCGGATGAGCAAAGCCAATCGCGAGCGAATCGACTGGCTAAACGGAGAAGTGTTAAGTGACTTGGACTTGTCCAGAGCATCTCAAATAATCAATTAACCTATTATGGGAGTCATCGATGAAGGCCGCCACAATTACCGCGATCCTGTATTTACTTTTGTCAGGAGCCGCTATTGCCCAGTCGGCACGACCAAACTTCCTCATCATCATTGCCGACGATCTTTGTCGAAGAGACCTCGGATTTGAGGGGAACAAAGAGGTCAAAACGCCTCATCTCGACGCACTGCGGACCGAATCGATGCACCTGCGTAGAATGTTTAATCCGGCGACTTCCTGCTCTCCGACGCGACACGCTCTTTACACCGGGATATACCCAATACGCAGCGGGGCTTTCCCCAACCATACCCGAGTCTACGATGGCACAGAGAGTCTATTTACATACCTTAAGGCGGCGGGTTATCGGGTTGCCCTTCAGAACAAGGGGCATATTGGACCGAGTGCCACTTTTCCGTATGAACATATTGCGGGCGCCGATGATTTCACCGAGACGTCAAAGTTCTTCACGAGGGAGGCAACTCAGCCCTGGTTCATGGTGTACGGGTCCAGCGATCCCCACGAACCTTGGAATCGAGGACCAAAGTATGAAGCCGACAAACTTTCTGTTCCTCCGTACCTCTACGACAATTCCACCACGCGCGAGTCGTTGGCAAAGTACTACGGCGAAATTAGTAAACTCGATGAACAGGTTGGGGCGCTATTGGGCATGCTGAATGAAAACAAGCAAGCTGCAAATACCATGGTGGTATTCGTCAGCGAGCAGGGAAGCAGTATGCCATACGGCGGGAAATGGAGTGTCTACGATAACGGTATTCATTGTTCCGCATTAGTTCGATGGCCAAATCGAATCAAACCGGGGAGTTCGAGCAACGCGTTAATGCAATATGTGGACATCCCACCCACAATACTTGAGGCGGCCGGAATTGATCCAACCGGGGTCAATGTCCATTGTCCTGATGCCCAGGGTAAAACCGGCTTCGATGGACGCAGCGTACTCTCGATTTTGTTTGGTCAGAACGACCAGCATCGTGACTATGTTTTCGCACAGCATACTACGAAAGGGACCGTGGGGGCGATTGGAGCTTACCCCATGCGAGCCGTTCGCAATAGTCGCTTCAAATTCATTGGAAATCTGGCTCACGAGAACACCTATCAAATTACGGGGCTTCATCAAAGCGATGTGTGTAAATCCTGGCAGGAAGATGCCCAGCGCAATCCCGCGCTGGCCGCGCGAGTCGCCTGGTTGTTCAATCGTCCCGGTGAGGAACTTTACGATCTCGAAAACGACCCTTTCGAAATGCACAATCTTGCCAACGATATACAGTTCGCCGCCATCAAAAGCGAATTACAATTGCAACTGCAGAACTGGATGGCTCAACAGGGCGATAAAGGAATTGAAACAGAACTTTTGGCGAATACTCGCCAAGGACGAAGCGAAATCGACAAAGCCCGGGCAAAGCAACCGAATTCTCAATAACAAACCAACAACTCTGCATGCCTTTGTTCTAATGTACGCCAAAGAAACCTGATTCGAATTCCTCCGTAAGGCGAGCGGCGGCCTGAAAACGACCTGAAATGTTCTGTTCGTTTGGACGAGCATTCGTTGTGGGGACACAACCTTGGAAGGGTTAACCCTGCCGATGGGAAGACATCGACAGCGTGTCGTCTTACCGCGACACGCTCATTTTGATTCCCAAACTTGATCCGTCTTAATGAGGTAGTTCAGTGTAGAGTTGAACTTCCTCATGCAAGCGACGATCGCGACTTTGGATTCTTTGCCCTTTGATTTCAGATGTGCGTAGAAGGCTTTGATCTTCGGGTTGAACCGAACATTCGACATTGTTCTCGTGGAAGGAAATTACCCGACAGGTGTCATCGTGCCAAGACAAGAAATGAAGGAAATCAACAAGCGACTCCTTCGCTCGGAAAAACTGCCGTCTTACGATATACTCATCATGCGAAAACTCACTCGTCGGCATTTCCTTTCAGCAGCCCCACCCGCCAATCTGAACTGGAATATGTGCTTAGGTCAGGCACCGAAGGTTAATTATATTGCAAAACGATGTCACGGTGAGTTCCGATGGTGGTACGAATACTCGGGCGGAAAGCTGACTGACTGGGGTGCCCATCACGTAGATATTGCCCAATGGGGAATTGGTATGGAAGTCTCCAGACCGCAATCGATCGAACTGATCGAGGCAACTCATCCGGTCCCGTTCGAGAAGGGTTATCCGACCGTAACCGATTCGTACAATACCGCAACAGACTTTAAGATTCGGGCAACCTTTGCTAATGGCGTCGAAGTCATTATTCGCAACAATGCCAAGGACGAAGGCTTCGACAGCGGAGTGATGTTTATTGGCGAAAAGGGACGCTATTTTGTGAATCGCGGCAAGATCACCGGAGCCGCAGTCGACGAACTGGAAACAAACCCGCTTCCTGAAAACGCGATTCTGGAACTTCGCCGAGGAAAAGAAAAACAGAGACACATGGCCAACTTCATCGCCTGCGTGAAAGATCGCAGTCTGCCGATTAGCGATGTTCACAGCCATCATCGCATTTTGACGACTTGACATCTTTCGAATATTGCGATGAGATTAGGAATAGATCTGAAATGGAATCCTGAAACCGAGCAAATTATCGGCGATCCGGAATCCAATCAGTGGCAAGGTCGCGAACAACGAAAAGGCTTCAAGATTTTATAGTGATTTGGAAGGTCATGTAGCGAGATTCCTGTGTCTCGCATTATCAGCTGGCATCACTCGATTGGTAGGATAACTTTGAAAAATACTAACGGCTCTGATCTACGGCGTTTGCAGTGGCTGCTTATTGCATTCACAGGAATGGCTACGGCGGCAATTGCCGCGGATCCGTCTGGAACGCGCCCACCGAACATTTTGTTTATCTTTTCAGACGACCATGCCTATCAATCGATTGGTGCATATGGTTCTCGGCTGGTCGAGACTCCACATCTCGATCAGCTCGCGAAATCGGGAATGCGTTTTGATCGGTGCCTGGTTACCAACTCAATCTGTGGTCCCAGCCGTGCCACAATTCTTTCCGGCAAGTACTCGCATGCCAACGGGTTTTTGACCAACGGTGGCAAAATGAGGTTTGACGGCTCGCAGGTAACTTTTCCGAAGCTGCTGCAATCTGCGGGCTACCAGACAGCAGTGATTGGCAAATGGCATCTTGTTAGCGATCCCACGGGGTTCGATTATTGGCATATCCTTCCGGGGCAAGGTGCCTACTACAATCCCCCAATGAACGACAACGGTCGAGCCGTAAAACATGTCGGCTATTCCACCGACATCATTACCGATTTAAGCCTCGATTGGTTGAAGAATCGTGATCCGCAGAAACCATTTCTGCTGATGTGTCAACACAAGGCCCCACATCGGGAGTGGGCGCCCAATTTGAAGTATCTCGGTCACGATAACGATCGTATGTACTCTGAACCGACAACGCTGTTCGATGACTATTCCGGACGGGGAATGGCCGAGAAGTCGCAGGATATGACGATTGCAAAAACGATGACCGCTCAAGATCTCAAACTGAAAGAACCGAAAAATCTGACACCCGAACAGCTGGAAAAATGGAACGCCTATTATCAGCCTCGCAATGCGGCCTTCGAAGCGGCCAATTTACAAGGGCGCGATCTGGTTCGATGGAAATTCAACCGGTACATGCACGATTACCTGGCCTGTACGAAGAGCGTCGATGAAAGTGTGGGCCGGATGGTCCAGTTTCTCAAAGAGAATCAACTCGAAGAAAATACTTTGGTCGTCTATTCATCGGACCAAGGATTTTTTCTGGGTGAACATGGTTGGTTTGACAAACGCTGGATCTTTGAAGAGTCGCTTCGAACACCGTTACTGGTGAAATGGCCCGGTCGAGTAAAGCCCGACTCAACCAATCAACAAATTGTTTCGAACGTCGACTTTGCAGAAACATTTCTCGAAGCGGCGGGTCTTCCCGTTCCAGCCGAAATGCATGGAAAAAGCCTTCTTCCTATTCTTCGCGGAGAAAATCCAACCAACTGGCGTAATAGTTTCTACTATCATTATTACGAATTTCCCGGTGCTCACAGCGTTCGCAAGCATTATGGCGTTGTCACCGATCGTTACAAATTGGTTCAATTTTATGGCGGTAATGCCAACTACGCAGAACTCTTTGATCGTCAGTCGGATCCCCAAGAGCTTGTAAACGTGATCGATGATCCGCAAAGGGCTCAAGTGTTGGGCGAACTCCGAACTGAGCTGGCTCGACTGCGTGCCGAACTCAAGGTGCCAGATCAGAATTCGGAAGATTCCAATTAAGTTACCGCCAGTTAAAACTGGGTACGCCAATCGAACGTGACTGGCATCTTAATTGAATTGGCCTATCCTTCGAAACGCGTTGAAGCGACAAGCTTCGGCGCGAGTTTCCGCCCGGTCCGTCGGGAGCATTGCGAGTGGGATGATAGAAGGTTTTTTGAGGTTGCCAGTTGCGTCAGTTGGAATCCCCTAGGATCGTACGTTGAGCTACCCGGTGCGAAACGAAGGGCTGCCAAAAATCTATTCGTCCGAGAAATCACCGCTAGAAGTCGATTTTTCCTAGAAAGTGAAAACGTATGATTTTCAGCTCAAGTCGGATCCAGACAAGTAATGGACTATAGATACCAGGTGACCAAAGGCATCACCATTGGCTTCGATACCGTCAAATGGCGACCCGTAAATGGCACACAAGAACGAGGTATCTGGGAAGCAACTCATCCCTCTTCGTCCTCTAATTCAAACGCTCTCATCCCTGCTATTTCCGCATCGGTGAAGATACGATCTCCCCAGATGGCTTTTCGACGAGTTTCAAAATCAGGATTCTTCACTTTGCCAGAAGGCTTGCGTTTTACACCTGTAAGTCAAGCGATCGGTTTGCCGCTCAGGTAAGCCCTTGGCGATTGGGTGATGTGGAGCCTTGACCGCAATCGTACTTGGCTTTCCATCAAGTCGATAATCCGGGAAGCACCACCAACAATTCGACAAGGGTAAATCCCTTGATTCGCAGACTAGTTCGTTTCATCATCGCACCTGCTATAGAGAGAGAATAAACCAGCGGCAGGGAGGCACCACTTTCTGAGTACGTAATAAACTAGATCGAATGAAGTGACCCAAAAGTAGATATTGGCCATTCGGCCACAACAATTCCGCCGGTTCAGAGCAATGGAATTCGTCGGTGCGTTGGCAATGCTCGCACCATTAGCCTTGAAACTATGGCTTCAGAAAACCCCGTTCAAAACCTCTTGCAACCGCTTCGGTCCGATCGGAGACTTCCAGTTTTTGAAGAATTGCCGCCACGTGAGCTTTCGCTGTTCTCGCAGTGATACCGAGCAGCTGACCAATCTGCGGATTGCTCATGCCTTTCCGCATCAAGTGAAGTACCTCGATTTCTCTGCCTGAAAGCTTTTGTGTTGCAGCACGTTCTGCGAGCCGGCGTTGTACCTCAGGGCTGATCGTGCTCTTACCGGCGTGTGCAGCTTGGATCGCGGCGATCAATTCTGCGGGCAGAGCCGTCTTGTTTACATATCCGAACGCACCTGCATCGAGCGCTTGCGCGATGTCCTCGTCGGCTTCAGAGGAACTTAACATAAGCACACGAGCATCCGGAAACTCGTCCAACAACAAGCGGAGGCAATCAATGCCACTTAGACTGGGCATCATTACGTCCAGCAAGGTAACGTCAGGTTTATGCTGGCGAAAAAGTACTAACGCTGTTTTACCATCGTCTGCATCAGCGATCACACGAAAGTTTGGATTGGCATTGAGCATGTTGGCGAGCCCAGCTCGCATCACCGCGTGATCGTCGACCAAGAGCAGTCTGATAGGTAAATTCATAGCATTTACGCGAGATCCGGATCGAATTCAAGGAGTGGTACGTTTGCGATTAATTGTGTCCCGTTTCCAGGTTCACTTCGAACCTCCAGCGAGCCGCTCAGTCGCTCGGCTCTTTCTCGCATACCGATGAGTCCGAAATGTCCGGCGTTGGCTCCGGGCTGCGAGCCAAGCACGAATCCTTGGCCGTCATCTTGTATAGTGAGCGAAAATCGTTTGCCATTGTCAATGGATGCCAGTTTTATACGAATGTGTTTCGGCCTCGCGTGTTTGATCGCATTGTGAATAGCTTCTTGGACGATGAGCAAGAGATTACCGGCGATGAAGTCCGCAAGCAATGGCACGTCGTTTGCGCACTCGACACGAATATCGACACGATGTCCAGCGGAAATCTGTTTCGCTACGCTTTGAACGGACTCGACAAATGGTTGCTCGCTCAAAGGCAATGCTCGTAACGCCCAAACGGCACTACGAAGATCCTCTTGACCGCGTTGGACCATGCGTCTCGCCGTTGCAAGATGATTCGCCCCCCGTTGCTCCAGTGGCAACGACTCGCTCTCGCAAGCCTCGATTTGATAGGCGAGTCCGGCCATCGATTGAAGAACCGTGTCATGTAGATTTGCAGCAAGTCGAGTCCGTTCACGCAGTGCCGCATGAAACTCGACTGCCGCGTCCCTTCGACCTTGAATCGCCTTTACAAGCAATCGAGTCTGCTTGGCGACTGTGCGGCGAAGAGCAACTGCCCAAACAACGACTGCAATGGCGAGCACTCCTACACCTAGCAATGCGGCAAACATTCGCTGAGTCGTCCACCATGATGGAGTGCTCAAGACAACAAGATCGCGACCGTCTCGAAGGAGTAAGTCGATTCGGATTGGCTTAGCGAAATTCGCGGTTTGGCCAGCAGGCGCGTAATGCAATTTCGCTACTCCAGTCACACGGACTTCAGTCCCAGGTAACAATGAATTATTTCGGCTATTCAGAAAAGCCGTGGTTACGGAATCGCCACACTCAACCTCTAACCGCAGCATGCCTTCCGTTGATGGTCCCTGAACGCTAAGTAAGCGTCCTGTCATGCTTACAAGCAATCCGTCACAATCCGGCAAAAGCCTTGGCTGGCCTCGCCTCATTAGTTCAAAATCCGCTTCGATTTCCGACATGCCAATTGAAATTGGTGTAAGCGGTTTACCATCGGCAATCTTACGGATTATCGCACCGCTTAAGCCCGCGACATTGCGACTGTTATCCACAAAACCGGCAGCCTCTAAACGATCACCAATTTCAAAGAATTCGTCGCCAGTCGACTCGATACGTACTCCGCGATCGCCATCCTGGAGATAATGAGTCACGCCGGGGCCTCGGTACGTGACGGTCCCTAAGATTCGGCGTCGATGCAAGGGACGACCTTTCATTGAAAACCCGTCGACAGCGTTAAGCGGTACGATTTCTGAATTGAACGGATTGACGGGCGGAGCTTTCACAATGACCAAGTCCTCTTCATGACTCACGATTAGTCGCGGACAGATAAATTCAGCCCTTGCATTCCGCGAAACCGCAGCCAGTCCAGTCATTTGCACTTCAGCATCGAGAAGTCGCTTTGGTTCAAAAGCCTCCATCTTCGGAAGTCTTGCCAAAAAATGACCAAGCCCAGTTTCCACCTTCAACAACCAACGTTGTCGGTTTTCATCAGCGATATCCTGCACCACGCCGGTAACGACTATTCGCCGTACGTCTTCGCCACCGTTCATCAATCGTTGCAAAGAAGGGGCTCGCGGAGGCGGAAGCGGTTTCTCCCCCAGTATTCGTATGCTTCTAGGCAAAATGACCGGAGCAAATGCACCTGGGTCCAATAGTCCCTCCATCTCGATTTCCAAGCCCTCATGAAGTTTGAGCAAATCGTCACTCTCGCCAAGCCAAACATTTTCTCGACGAGCTTGAGATACATTCACCCAAATTCCCGCCGACTCGTCCTCCATACAAAACGAAGACATTGCTGGGGTGTTGGTTGGTGAAGCCAAGCCTTCACCAACCAGCGAAACAATTCCTCGCACATGCACTTCCGGGCGACTCGCAGCTTCGCTCCTAGGCGTTTCACGCATTTTAGCGATCGAAACGGGAGGAGAATCTTGAGCTAATCCCGATACGCTAAGCCAAAAAACTGACGGAATAAGCCAAAAAACAATGCCTTTCAATTTGTTCATGCAACCTTTACGCCCTTTCTTCGAAACTTGAATGATCGTAACACAGGCTGCTAGTCTGTGCTACTTTGCTGGTTCCGACAGACTAACATGATTGATCCAGGTGCTGCTGACTGAACTCGGAATCGCTTGGGGGTCATTCCCGTCGATAATGCAAACGTTCGACAAATCGAAGGCGAAGAATGGAACCCACAAAAACTGCAATCGATAAAACCGCTTCATCGGTCTCGCGGAGCATCTTTTTTGCTTTCTCAATCCGAACTTTGCGAAGTTCTTCCATCGGAGCTCGAACGTAGTATTCGCGAAACGCCTTCTCAAGACCACTGCGCGACATTCCAACTTGACGCAGAACATGTCGCATGCATACGCTACGTGTTGATCAAGACGGAGCCGTTGCGTGGCATCAATTGGAGACTGGTCGAATTATTCCGGTCGGTCGAATTGAAGAAGCGATAATACACTATCTCGATTTCACGATAGCAGACGAGGCGTTTTCCTCATGGACAGAACAGGCGCGAGCTAATGGCGTCTAACGAATGGCCAGGCCGTAGGAGGATGACTAAATTGCTAGCTGTCAAGCTGATGCTAGTCTCGAAGCAATTCGTCAACGCGATTTACCGCAAGCGTTAGCGACTTGGCGGCCATCCGAAAGTTCATGTGCCCGGAAACTTCAGGCTGTAGCTCGCGAAATGACTCGGCCGAGGCTCGAAGCTTGCTGATCTTTTTCCGAGCAATGCGCAAGTATCGCATCGCATCTCCGGAATCCAAGGACGGGCCGAGGGCCAACATGAAATCATACAATCCTCGATGGACATCGGCCAACTCCTCGTCATCCGACGCTTCATCCGAATGCTTAAGAAATGCACGAACCATCCAAACATGGCTCAGCCAGCCATCGA
The DNA here is from genome assembly GCA_945900945.1 of Pirellula staleyi DSM 6068. GTDB lineage: Bacteria > Planctomycetota > Planctomycetia > Pirellulales > Pirellulaceae > JBKCUI01. The sequence goes on along the minus strand of CAMDKL010000064.1, from coordinate 22,250 downwards.
CTTCATGCATCAACGCTTCTGCTATCGGATCGACAAGGCGGGCAAAAGATGGAGCTGAATTTTCGTCATCGTCCGACTCACTCTCACTATGGATTTCTGGCACGCTTAGTACCTTTTTAAAGATGGGTAACCAACTCGCAGGCGTCAAACCGAACCTTTGGCAACGAGGCGTAGTGATCGTCAGAATGCCGATATCCAAGAGCGCAACCAACTATCGTTGTGTACTCGCTCCCAAATAGACCGAGAAGCTTGTCATACTCTGCAACAGCAATCCCTTCCATTGGGCAAGCGTCCACGCCGAGCATGGCTGCGCTTGCTAACAATTGACCTAGCGCAATATAGGCTTGGTTGCTGCTCCAAGCCAAATGGCGACCCATGGCGTTTTTTAAAAAGCCAAGGACCACAACTCGATATCCAACGAGCGATTCGACTGACACATTTCGCTGCATTGCGGTTTTGGCCAAAAACGAGTCGACATAGGCCTCGTCCACGGTTTTTCGGGCCGTCAACACAACCATATGCGAACAATCGCTAGGTTGCGATTGATTCCATGATATCGCAGACAGCTTGGCCTTGTTCTCAGGAGAACTGATTACAAAAAACTTCCATGGCTGTAATCCAAAGCTGCTTGGGGTCAATACCAAGCTCTTTTCAATGGCCGACCATGTTGCCGCATCAATTTGTTTGGAAGGATCAAACCTTTTGACTGCATATCGCCATTGATATGAATCTACCAGTTGCTTAACGCTCAAAGTTGCCAATGTCATTAACTCCTCTTTGCTTCCAAAATGAATATAACAGCAAGAGCGTAGACGTATGGATGGAGCGAGAGCGTCAAGGAAATTTTATCCGATCGACGCTTATGCCTTACTAGCTTCCCGGAACGAAATAAAATGGCCAAGGTCCGCATCCCACACCTTGAGTCGGAAGCATGCCAGAATATCGCGTGGATGCAATGACGTTGTTCCCGGCGTTTGCAACTCTTCCATGGCTGCCATCGCTTCGGGCAAACGATAGAACGGGATTTTCGCATTCAAGTGGTGGACGTGATGGTAACCCACGTTGCCCGTGAACCAATGCATCAGATTGCTCATGCGAATGTAACTGGACGACTTCAAAGCCGCGACAACGTAGTGCCAGTCTTCTCGCCGATGCAACTGGCATGTCGGAAAATTATGCTGTGCGTAAAAAAGATAGGCACCTAGTCCACAAGCAATCGTCAATGGGATCAGCATTCCCAAAAGAAGAATGTCCCAGCCCTGCATCCAACAAAATGTAAGCAACGCTACGTGCAAGACAACGGCCACGCCAGCATCAAAATGCTTTTTGGGATGCAGGCAGAAGGATCGAATCGCCATTCCATACAAGAATACAGTAAGGTAGCCGCTAAATACCGTAATCGGGTGCCGAGAAACAGCGTAGCCAAACCGCGTCCAACGATCCGCATTGCGGTACTCCTCGCGAGTCATTAACGGATAAGATCCGGTATTGCTGCCAGAAGACCTAGAGTTGTGCTTGTGATGATGATCATGGGAATGAGTCCAAACGCTGGAGGGACTCAAAACAAGTAACCCGTAAAGTTTTAGAATCGACGCCGCAAGCCATGATTTTCTCAAGATCGCTCCATGATTGAAATCATGGTAAATGATAAACAATCGGACAATTACGAGTCCACTAACACAGCTACTTACGATGCGGACCAACATCGGAAAAAAATCAGAACTAGCGATGACTAGGCTGAGCAGATAACAAGCAATCGCTGTGAGCAAATGCAACCAACTGATCCATTTCGTCTCGGACGTAAATGCTTTGGAAGCGACTAACAATTCTTTAGGATTGCGCATGCATGGCTCAAGTTGGACGGCGAATAAATCAAGGTGAATTCCAAAAACTGTTTCGGCCCCCACTCGACTCACCCAACGAGAAATGCTGGTCCTTTCAAAGACCCAAACTCATTGGCGATGAAGTCGCAGCTATTTGCGCGAAATGACTCCCAGAAGACTCACGTAGAGTAGGCATCTACCGTCATTCCTCCAATCCCAACTTGATGAAAAGATGACGGATTTGAGTCAACTAAGTTATTTATCGTCCAGAATCGAGGCCAAGCGATTTCTATTGCGGCTCTTTCACGAGCATTTGCACGCCTGTAGGTTAATTATGAAATATACAGAATTCTTGTTCGCATGTCTCGCCCCCCAGCATCCGGTTGACACAGACCCCACAAACGGGGTTGCAAAAATTCACTTGACACGAGGTCAGCCAAACGGCTACGAGTGGGCTTGAATTGTTGTCACACCAAGGATAAAGAGCGATGCGAGTCTTAATCGTCAATGCCCCTAGAGTCCTGGTCTGCGATCTACAAAGACGCGCACATGCGACCAGGGGAATGCAGCTGATGATCGCGGATGTTACCAATCCGCTCGTGGCGGGGTCCGGCTCCGAACAATTTGTATCCTTCTCAAGTTGCAGAAAAGTAGACTTCGCTGCCATCGCAACTCTCCGAAGAACCATTCGAAATTTCCAGCCCGACATTGTTCATTCCTTCCTACCCAGAGCCCTTTCGCAAACGGTGATAGCTACTAGTGGGATGTTTAGACCGCCAAAAATTGTTTCCTTCTATGGAATCACCCGTGTTCCTTCTTGGCGAGAACCGGCGGACTGGATCACGTACCTTTCACCCAAAGTATCCATGCACGCCTGCGAATCCAACGCCGTCAAGGCAGCTTTAGTCCAAGGCGGTGTGAAAGACAGCAAATGCGAAGTTATCTATAACTGCGTTGAAAAGGTAGCGCCCATTCTTACGCGGCAAGAGTTGCTCTCGAAGCATCAAATCCCCGACAATGCGTTTGTCGTTGGTACAGTTGCAACCATTCGCCCCATTAAAGGAATCGACATTCTGATGCGAGCGTTGATCGAATGCTCCCACATCGCGAACTTGGTTGCACTCATCGCTGGCCCAGTCCAAGATTCTGCGGTAGCAACCCTTGCTAACGACCCTCGCTTGCGAGGCCGAATTCGAATGATTGGATATACAGCGAATGCCTCCGCACTCATGAAGGGAATGGATTTGTTTGTGATGCCTTCTCGCAAGGAAGGGCTTTGCCGAGCACTTCTGGAAGCCATGGGACAAAGCGTTTGCCCCATTGTTAGCGACGCGGGCGGGATGAAGGAAGTGGTTAGGAACGGCATCGATGGGATTGTGTTCCCAAGCGGAGATTCCATTGCATTGGCGTCCGCGATTCAGCGTCTTCACGCTGCTCCGGAGCAAATCGAAGTCTTTGGGGAGTCGGCTCACGCACGGGTCGAATCGATGTGTTCTCCCGAAATTGTCGGCGAAAGAGTTGTCAAGATGTACCAGCGATTGGCTGCATAATACTTGCGAAATTGCTAAATGAGTTCGTGTCAATCCCAGCATTCCTCCCTGCTGCAAAAATGCCAAATCACATGCTGGCTGTCAAGGCTCGTCCGCTCTTGCTTTGGTTCGTCTCAATTGATAATAACCATTGCATGTACCATTGCGTCCTCCTTCCTCCAAAACGGCAACAACATCGATCGAACATCCTGTTTCGGGCGACGGGCGTCGTGTGGACTAATTGGCACACGACAGTGACCATTCTGATGCTCGTTTTTGCGGTTAGCGGATGCAATCGAAGCAACCCCTATTTGACTGCAAGTCCGTCCGGGTTCCTTTTGCCTAATTCGGTACCTAATATGGCCAGTCCGCAACTCCCTGCGCAGCTTGCTGAATTGGAGCGAAGAGCGAAACTTTTAGACGACAACAATCGACAACTCACGACGCAACTGGCCCAGTCGCAGCAGCAGATGCAATTGTTTAAAGAGCGATCCGACCTGATGCAGCGGCAACTGCAGGATGTCAACAATCAATTGCAACAGTCGCGAGTCGCATCCGCCCAATCAAGCCAGCAGTTTAGGGGCCTAGCGGATCGAGTCCAGGCTGAACAATCGCTTCTTGAGCGTCGAGGCGGTGCCAAGCTGACTGCCAACACGAGCAGTAAGATTGGCAGTGAACCACTTCGCGACCTTGGATATCCGGTGGAAAGCGAGGGCAGCGTCGTTCGCTTGCGGGTACCTGCTGACCAACTTTTCCAACCGGGGACATCGCAGCTTACGCCCTCCGCATCGGGCATTCTAGATCGAATTTCAGAGGCATTTAAGCGAAGTTATTCAAGGCAACGTATTGCCATAGAGGGTCATACGGACAATGCCCCCCTCTATGGCGGGACGTTCTCGACTAACCACCAGTTGGCTGCCGCCCAGAGCAATACCGTGCTCGAGCATTTTACTCGTCGCAATCAGTTGCCAACAAGCCAACTCTTTACCTTAGCCCACGGCGACAATTATCCCATCGCCGACAACCAAAGTCCCGCAAATCGTGCCAACAACCGTCGCATAGAGTTCGTGATTTACCCAGAGACGTTTTAGCATGGGATTCGTTTCAGAGAATGACATAAAAATCGCTGCAATTTCATTTGCGACAACATTTTGCTAAAAAACATCAAAAAATGAGTATTTGTCGATCCAATGGAGTGCTCTTGGAGTTGAATAGCGGTCTTTAAAACAAGACAATGACGGTATTGGAGTTATGTTAAGGTAGCTCGTCACTCCTACTTGTTGGTTTTCGTCAATTTCTCATCGAGTTGGTTAATGTTAAAACGACCAGGAACTGCCAGCGAAAATGATCCCGAGCCACTTCCGGATGCTGAAGAAGCCGAAACGAATACCGATTGGTTTGATTCCGAAACCAAATCGTTCTTGGCGAGCATGCTAGTACACCTTTTGATCATTTTGGGGCTTGCATCCTACACCATTGTTACTCAACCTGACATCATTGCTCTTTTTATTGAGTCGCAGCCTGTCGCTGACGAATTGCCTCCGTTCGAGATCCTTAATGATATTGCTTATTCCGAAACCCCTTCAGAGGAGATCGGCGCCAACTCGATCGGTGTGACGGATATGGCTCTATCGACCGCTCCGTCGCTGGCCGACCTATCTGAGCTGCCGACCCTAGAGTTGGATATACCAATGGCAAATGCCAGTGGGCATGTTTCTATTGACATCAAAGAGGCGATGGGATTGACGGAGTCTACGAAAGCAGTTCGAGGAATGACAGGAGTCGGCGAGACCGGCACCCAGGGAGCGGTCGACCGGATTACTTTTGAGCTACTGCAATCGATCGAACAGCGACCGACGCTGGTCGTGTGGTTGTTTGACAGTTCCATCTCGATGGTCAAACGAAGGCAAGAGATTCGAGACAGATTCGACAAAATCTACGAGCAATTGGGTATCGTCCAAGAAGAGAAAAAGAAGCGGGGTGGCACAAACGATTCTGACACATTGATTACATCGATTGTATCCTTTGGAAGCGATGTTCAATTCATGACCAAAAAACCTACTTCGGATCTCTCTGAAATTCGATCGGCCATCGACAACATCACGATTGACGAGTCCGGCGTAGAAATGGTCTTTCACGCAATCAAAGCGGTTGCAGACAAATACAAATCATTGCGTACTTCGCGAGGCCCGAGCGATCCAGAACGCAACGTCGTCTTGATCACCATCACCGATGAACGCGGTGATGACATGCAGATGGCTGACGAAGCCATTGCATTGTGTAAGCGGTTTGCAATTCAGTCCCATGTTTTGGGAGTACCGGCACCATTCGGACGAGAATTCACTTACATCAAATTTGTGGACCCGGACCCGAAATTTGACCAAACTCCGGACTGGCGACAAGTGGATCAAGGGCCCGAGACGTTGTTGCCCGAACGCGTGCAGTTGGGCTATCAAGATAACTATTTCGAAGAGCCGGTCATTGACTCGGGTTTCGGCCCCTACGCTTTAGCACGTATGTGTTACGAGACCGGCGGAATCTATTTTTCAATCCATCCGAATCGTCAAGTTGGCAAAAAAATAGAAGCAGGAAAGATCGAAGCGTTTGCTTCTCGCCTTAGTTATTTCTTTTCCCCAGAAGTAATGGACTTGTACCGTCCCGATTATCTTAGCGAAGCGGAATACATGTCCAAGGTCAAGAAGAGTCCATTGAGGTCGACGTTGATTCACGCGGCACAGATTGCCAGAGTTGGAACGTTGGATAAACCACAGCAAGAATTTATCAAGCGAGAGGAAGCGATCTTCGTTCGTGATCTTACGTTGGCGCAGCAAGAGTCCGCACGACTTGCTCCTGAACTTGTCAACCTATGTACCGTGTTGGCTGAAGGAGACAAGTCTCGAAGCAAAGAAGCTACTCCGCGATGGCTAGCAAGTTTTGATCTGTCGTTTGGCACTGCAATTGCAGCCAAAGTTCGTGCGGAAGCTTATAACGCAATGCTTGCCAAAGCAAAACGAGGAATGAATTTCGCGAAGCCCGAAAGCAACACTTGGAGCTTGAAACCCTCCGAAAAAATCAATGTTGATAGCAAGCTTGAAAAAGAAGGCAAGCAGGCAACCGAGCTATTGCGTAGCGTTGCTGAGAATCACAAAGGAACACCGTGGGCACTTTTGGCCGAACGGGAATTGAGCCATCCGCTTGGATGGGAATGGATTGAGTCGTTTACCGATCTAAACCCACCCCCTAAGCCAGGCCGTCCTCGAGTAACTCCTCCTGCTACTCCGGTGCCCGCTAAGGATGAAAAAGCCAGGATGCTCACCCCACCTCCTCCAAAGCGTCCCGTCACCAAAATCTAGTTGGCACTGCGGAATGTTCGCACTGAATGGCGTTAGCCAGCGGCACTCACTTTGCGATTTCGTGAACCGGCGGGCGCTAGCCCCGGGCCTAAATTTGCTGGCGAATTCGCCTAATACGAAGCCCGAGGACAACGACAATTGTTTAAAATGAGTGCCATTGGGGCTCATTCAGTACCTAACCATTTTTTGATCGAACTCTCCATGCTTTGTTCCTTAATGCGTCGGATCCTATTTGCCAGCGTTTGTTTCGATTTGTGCATCTGCTCAAGCAGCCTTGGCCTACTTGCGCAGGATGGTACCGGACAGTGGAATCAGTGGCGAGGTCCGAATCGAGATGGTATTTCCACCGAAAAGGGGTTGCTGGAATCCTGGCCAGAGGAGGGCCCCGCAGTCGTCTATAGTGTCAAGGGGCTCGGCAGCGGGATGGCAAGCGTAGCGATCGCAAATGGTAAGATCCTGACGATGGGAAACAAGGACGGAAACACGAGAGTTATTTGCCTAAATCAAAGCAATGGCGAGATAGAATGGAGTACACCGTACACGCCGGCTAAGAGCGATCCGAATTGTAGTCCGACCGTCGACTTGGCTAGTGGCCTCGTCTACGCATTGTCCAACGACGGGGTGTTGGTTTGTTGCAAGCTGGACGGTGGGGAAGTGGTTTGGGAATCGAGTTTCACCAAGGACTTCGGTGGCAAGATCGAATCGAGTTGGGGTTACAGCGAATCGCCACTCGTGGACGGCGATCTGCTCATCTGCACTCCCGGAGCTCCGGACGCAATGGTCGTGGCATTTGACAAAAAAACTGGTAATGTCGTTTGGAAAGGCAGGGCACCGGTAGGCAAACTGCAAGGAAATGACGGTGCAGGCTATTCTTCTGTGATTATTTCACGTGCATCAGGCGTCAAGCAGTATGTTCAGTTGGTTGGGCACGGGGTCGTTAGCTACGATGCAAAAACGGGCTCGCTGCTTTGGAACTACGACCGAATCGCCAACCGGACCGCAAACATTCCGACCCCCATCGCCAAGGACAATTTCATTTTCTGCTCGACGGGCTACGACGATGGCGGGACAGCGCTGTTGGAAATCTCTAAAAAAGGGAAACAGTTTGTAGCAAAAGAGGTTTACTACAAGACCAGTAAAGAGCTCCAAAATCATCATGGTGGAATGATTATGATCGGCAATTATGTCTACATGGGGCACGGCCACAATAACGGTTTCCCTGCCTGCATTGAATGGAAGACTGGCAAGAACCTCTGGGACAAGGCTCGTGGCGCGGGCTCAGGCTCAGCCGCGATTATTGTCGCCGAAGGTAAACTGTACTTCCGATATCAAGACAGTACGATGGCACTCATTAATACAAAAAAGGATAAATACGACTTGATCAGCAAATTCAAATTACCTACGCACAACGGGGAAAGCTGGCCGCATCCCGTCATCGCTGGCGGCAAACTATTTATCAGAGACCAAGACGAACTGGTTTGTTTCAAGATTGCCAAGTAGATTGCCCCTTACTCGCTAGTGGGGTCGTAGTGTATTTTGTAGACTTTCGTAGATAACCATTTTGCTTTGTCCTTGAACCGCGTATTTCATGTTTCGATCGAAGGCAGCTGTAGTTGGCACAGGATTCATCGGGCCAGTTCATATTGAAGGCTTGATCCGAGCTGGAGTTCAAGTCCAAGGGGTACTTGGCACAAGCTTGGAGAAATCGAAACTTACCGCTGACCTATTCGGCATCCAAAGAGCGTATCGCAATCTGGACGAACTCGTCGAAGATAGCGAAGTTAACGTCGTCCATCTGACGAGCCCCAATCGATTTCATTTCGAACAGACCATTCGATGCCTTGACGCTGGAAAACACGTCCTTTGCGAAAAACCGCTTGCGATGAACTCCAAAGAAAGCAGCGAGCTGCTTCGACGGTCGGAACTTGCAAATGTCTTGACCGGCGTCAATTACAATGTTCGCTTCTATCCGATCTGCATCGAAGCTGCCCAGCGGATCAAGCGTGGAGACATTGGTGATGTGTTTCACATAACTGGAAGCTACGTGCAGGATTGGTTGCATAAGCCAACCGATTTCAATTGGCGAGTTTTGGCAGACGATGGCGGTCCGCTGCGGGCATTGGCGGATATCGGTACGCATTGGCTCGATCTGGTTCAAACAATCAGCCACTCAGAGATTCATTCGGTATTTGCAGACTTGCAGACTGTGTTTCCGGTTCGAAAACGGCCAATCGGTGGAGTTGAGACATTCTCCAACAAAGTGAATCGCCAGGAGCAAACGCTCGTCGATATCCCTGTCGACACCGAAGACTATGGCGGCGTGATGCTTCGATTTAAAAACGGAGCTCGCGGCCTAATGCATGTCTCGCAAGTGACTGCCGGGCACAAGAATTGCGTTCGATGGGAGATTGCAGGTTCCAAACAAAGCCTAGCATGGAATAGCCTGCATCCTGACGAACTGTGGATTGGAAATCGAGACTCCGCCAATCAAACGTTACTTCGAGACCCTGGCTTGCTTTCGGAGTCAGCAAGTTCGCACGCTCAATATCCAGGAGGCCACAACGAAGGCTTCCCGGATACATTCAAGCAATTGTTTCGATCTTTTTATGCGGCGATTGAAGCACACGAAACAAGTCGCAAAACACCTTTCGCCGACTATCCCACTTTTGCAGATGGGCATCGCGAGATCTTGCTGTGTGAGGCAATTCTCGAGAGCGCTCGGGCGCAACGGTGGATCGAATTGGAAACTCATGGCGCTTAGCGACTCTACACTCATTGGTTTACTGACTCATGAATCGGTGGGCGTCAGGTCCGCTTCCTTGGAACTTCTGAGCGGAAGCTTTTCTAACGATGGTCGCTGGCTGCCCCAGATCTTTGCCGCGTGGGATCGCTATGGTGCACAGGAGGCATTCCCAGAATTTCCTCTACTCACTCACTTTGCAATCCCCAATGAATTGGTAAGCGAATGCATCGATCGAGCTCAACGCATGTCGGCAGGAAAGCCGATAACCGATCGCGGATGCGGCATCCGTTGGACTGGCTCGATGTCGAACCGACACCTCGTTGTCACTCATCGCCGATCGTTTTGCAGACTATTCCAAATCGGGACAGTTGCGGTCGATCGACGTGCTCAGGCGAGGTAGAATTCCCAAGACATCCGAACTGCTTCGATTTTTACGAGCGCACGGGCATGGTACGCAAGTACAAAATGCGTTGCGAGCCGCTGAAGTCTTGCAGTTTGATTTTTCTTGCTTGGAGGATTGGCTGGAAGCGTTGGTCGTTGTCGATGAACCCAGTTTCGAGCGACTCAAAGGATCGCTAGGTATCGTTGAACCGCTAACGGATTCGTTGTCGCAACCAGATAAATCTCGAACGATGCATTTATTGCGATCGCGATTCAAAGATTAATTCGCTCTCTAAATCCACACTCGATCCGATGAACCAACAATGACACGTTGCCTACTAGCAATTGAATCGACATGTGATGAAACTGCGGCAGCCGTTATCTCCGAAGACGGACAAATCCTTGGTGAATGCATTGCTACACAGACTGAGCTTCACGAACGATTTCAAGGCGTTGTTCCCGAAATCGCCGCGCGTGCTCATTTGGATCGTATATTGCCGGTCATCGACAGCGCCCTGCGGCAGTCAAACGCATCCATAGATGATTTGACGGCTATTGCAGTTGCGACACATCCAGGATTGCCTGGTTCACTTCTCGTTGGGCTGTCTGCTGCCAAAGGCTTGGCGTTGGCCTGGCGAAAGCCTATCGTCGGAATAAACCATGTACAGGCACACATCTACGCCTGTGGAATGGGCCGGCAGGAAAGTGTTTTCCCATGCATAGGATTTGTCATCAGCGGTGGCCACACCAGCCTGTATCATTGTATTTCTCCGATGGATTGGACCTATATTGCTGGGACAATAGATGATGCGGCTGGCGAAGCGTTTGATAAGGTGGCTGTCATGTTAGGCTTGCCATTTCCTGGGGGACCGGCACTTTCAATCTTGGCAGAAAAAGGAGACTCAAATTCGATTCCCTTTCCAAGACCGTTACTGGATGACAAAACCCGACTGGACTTCAGTTTTTCGGGATTGAAGACCGCAGTTCGGTATCGAATCGCTGGAACTGGAAAGCAAAGTTGGAACGCTTTGGCTCTAACGCCACAACTAAGGGCCGATATCGCTGCTTCGTTTCAGCAAGCGATCATCGATTGCTTGGTTGGAAAGAGCATGCAAGCGGTAAAGAAATTTGGGGTGAAGCGCCTTTGCGTCGGCGGTGGGGTCGCGGCCAACCGAGAATTCAGACGCCAGTTGACTCTAGCATGCGAACGCTCGACCATCGAATTGCACATTGCTGCACCGGAGCTTTGTACCGACAACGCAGTCATGGGAGCGTTGGCATGGGAAAAGATCAAGATGGGTCAGTTCGACACTCTTGAATTAGACGCAAAGCCGGGTTTACTAAGAAAAGGTTAGCATCGGCGAATAAATAACAGTCGTATTTCGCTCAATGATATCATGGTATTTCACGAATACGCTTTGAATTGATTGTGGACTTGCTACTCCGTTCGCAGAGTACGAAGATGTCAGCGGGCGGAGCCAAAATCAAACCAGCGATTCGAAACAACCTCTCGCGAATCGATTTGAAGCATTGGACAGTCGGATTGAGAACTATAGCCGCGTCGACGTCGTATGTGGCCCAATCGCGGTTGCGACTGAAATCGATCGCGGCACGACTTCGCGAACCATTTTCGACAGATGAACCGCATTACTTGGGTGCAATGCTGACGGATTCCTTATCCTCGATGATCTTGATTGACTTAGATGTCACGAGTGAAAATGAGTTTGAGCCTGAGTACTCGCATCCCATACGTTCTGCACTGTGATAAGACACGTAGTTTTTCATGTTTTTGCTGGTCGCTTTTCAATATTGAATGGTAGGGCGTTTTCAATTCGCTATCGCCAAAAGGCAATACGATTCTCTTTTTCAATTGGATCGGTAAATGCTCTTCCCTTCCCCTTGGTAATGATCAGGATTGAAGTTGGGCAAGGCGTAGGCTGAAGCTCGCGTGTCGTCGACAACAAGAATGTCCTATGTCGTTACGGTAACAAGGCTTGGAAGCGTGAGTTCTAGGCTCGCATTGTCGGTTGAATTTTCGCTTTGATTATCGCCCGCTTGATTTGGAAACTCGCTGACTATCTGGGACAACCGCTGCCACTGACGGTTTAAGATCGCGAGCATGTTGGAGGACTGTTCCGATATGCCAGAATCCAGACGGATAACATCGAGTGCATTTTGCATAGACCCTAACGGATTTCTTAAATCGTGTGCGAAATCAATAAGAGATCGTCCGGACAAACCCTTGAGTTCTCCAGACCCCTCTAGGCGTCCAATTTCTCAGCTTGCATCTCGCCTCCAGCACCTTACTGGTCTCACTTGAAAACTGATTTGTTCGACCAGGCTCACTCTCCGCTCTCGGTCTTTGTGCGATTAGAGTGTAATTTCAAAGCACCAGCGGAAATGGAGGGGGCTTTTGATAAAACAGGATACAAATTCTAAGAATTTGTTGCTAGAACCATCAATTTGGCATCGCACGGAAAATAAGCGGCAAAGGCTTCCAGCCTTTTTATGCCCCTCCAATTAGCTGATACCGCTCTCCTGCCAGGAAGCGAAGTTTGGTAACCAGATATTACCCAACCACGCGGTTAGATAGAATCTAGCGTATTATTTTAGCCTTGGTTTTAGCTGCTAATCGCAAACCAATTCAAGGAGGATGCAGTGAGCAATAGCCTATTGGCGACGTCAAGGAAGTAGTCCAAAATGTAACAGACTCGGTATAAGCACGGCGTGAATGAAGTTTCCGGGAAATCCTAAGCCAAAGGTCATTGAGAGTGTCGACGAGTGTCGCTCGGGACTTTTAACGTGCACAACTCGTCGGCTCAATTTCACCGCACTGATTCCACGGCATCCTGGCCAGGATCATACCCATCGCACAGGTATCCGTGATTCCCGCAAAGGTCAGTCCCGCCCCGACGAATGCCGCGAGACCGATCCAATACGGATTCAAGAAGTATCCGAGCGCTATGCTGGTGACGACCAACAGCCCGGCTGCGATGCGCACCTGTCGCTCCAGCGAAATCGCTTTCTCGCCTCGGACAACAGCTAAGCCAGCTTCCACGCAAGCCAGCGTGCCCCCCTCTATATTAACCACGTTCGTGAAGCCCGCCTTAAGGAACTTGTCGCACGACTGCTGGCCCCGGCTCCCCGAACGACAGATAACATACAACGGCTCGCTGGCCAAGCCGTTGCGAGACTGCATCACAGCCACCGGATCGAGTTGATCCAACGGGACGTTCCGAGCGATTGCGACGTGTACCTCTCGATATTCGACGGGCGTGCGCACGTCAATGAGATCGATCAACTTGCCTTCAGTGCAATGTGCGGCAAACTCATGTGGTTTGATGGCTGCTATGTTCATAGACTATTCCTTTTTTCGCCTCGTTAGAAGAATCTGTGGGTCAATTCTAGCTCCGGAAGGTCGCCAAGATTGTGATACAGTGCGATTTCGTAGGCTTCTTTCGTCTTAAAGCCATATGCTTTTCATCGCTCGGCTGATGTCGGTGTTGGGACTAATCGATAGACACTACTTCACCACCGGATCGTGTCACGAACGCTCGAAGCGTCGCCGGAACAAGCGATTCAGAAAGAAACTGGACTGACCCATCGGCTAACGAAACATGAGCACCTCCAGGATGCTGACTAAATATTTCATCAAATGGTCCACAGTTATTAACATTCCAAGGGCAAATTGCAGGACCTCCTTGCGGCGAAGCGTTGTTATTGACCTTCATTGAAACGCCATATGCATTGTCTGCTTCCGCCCATCGCCAAAACCGCCGCTTCTGCCCATCCAATGGATCTATGTAAACATGATTCAATTGCATACGTTCGTCGCGGCCAATATCTTCGCCAAACAGAATAGTGTTCGAAGTGCCATCCGTAATATCCGCAAAGCGACTACCACCTCTTACCAACGCTCCTTCCGCACGCAGGGCTTTATTCCGTAGCCCAGTAAGTGGATCGAGATCGACATAGTAGATCGGACCGTAATCGGTACAGCCAAATCCATCCATGTCTCTTGACGACGGTCGCAAAGCGTTCGAAGGACAAATGAAGGAACTCACAATTTGTTTAGCGGCCGAAATATTTTGAGGCGTTGCATTATATGCAAAACTCAGGTCCATCTGAGCATATATGTTGGATTGTTCAACGAACGGAAGAATGGCCGTAAAAGCGGAATGCCTGTCGAAGTTGGTCGATGGAGGGTTTGTGGAGAAATTTGTGCCTTGGCCAGACGATGGCAGTCGCCGATGTGCACTTTCATAGTTGTGTGTTGCTAGCCCTATTTGACGCATATTATTGCTACATGACATTCGGCGGGCTGTTTCCCTTGCGGCCTGCACAGCTGGCAAAAGCAACCCAACCAAGATTCCGATTATTGCTATGACAACCAATAATTCCACCAGTGTAAACCCGCCAATTGCAACCACTTTTGGCTTGTTTTTGGCTTTCTTGCTTTGCTGTTGTAACTGCATACTGTCCCTTTTTCCGAACGAACTAACAATCAAACGAGTGTCGTAGTGTTTCGGGTTGGGAAGTGTATGTCAACCAGCCATGGAGTCCAACCTAGAATAATTTGGGGGAAGCCTAGGAAGTTTCGGCGAGCACGGTGACAATATTAATTGGGAAAGTCCTTCGTAAGCAAAAGCCGTCGCGATGGGCCGATCATTAAATTTGGCAAGTTAAAGGGTCTTCGAAATGGCGGAGTCAGATTCAGTAGCAAAACAGGTTCAGGCCGATGCGGAGGTGTGTGCGAGCTATCTTAAAGCACTGGGCGATGCAAATCGCTTGCAAATCATGAGGGCTTTGAGATCAAGTCCGCTAACCGTCACGGACCTGTCTTTGCTTCTCGAATCAGAAATGGCGAACGTTTCGCACCATCTTCGAGTTTTATTCCATGCAGGTTTAGTGACGACTCAACGCGATGGCAAGTTCATTTATTACCAGATCCATCGCGACATTGTCCGCCGCAAAACGGTGTCTAGCGCGCTCGATCTTGGTTGCTGCCGAATAGAAATGCAAGCCTAGCCTCAAATATCTAAATATCTAATCGCGAGGGCGTCGAATCCAATTGCATCTCAGAAACAACCACATTCTGAACAGTTTATTCCGTCGCTCTTCGACCCTCGCCAATATTCACACGGTGGCGTTCATCGGCTAGACCGACAATCGTTAGCAGAAATGACGCTTGTTGGATCGGTGTACTAATCCTTTCGATCAGCTTCGATGTTGCTGGATGGATTCCTACAGCCAGGCCGAGGCAAGCAAACCGCAGTGGAAGGTCAAGCCGTAACGAAATCAGTACGGAATCCAAATGACCCAAACACAACCGACCCGCACATTGCTTGGCCTGTTTCTGGCGATGACGGCTACCGAACCGAAGACCACAACGACGGCAAGGGCCGACCTTTGGTTTTCGGGTCTACCATAGCCAAACTGGCTCTATCGCCCGCGCCATATCGCTTGTAGGTGCCGAGCAGAAAACCAACGAATTGTCAGTGATTTGTAACGTTTGTCAGCAGATTGCTGACAAAAAGAGAGTGGTCAGGGGCGGGCTCGAACCGCCGACACACGGATTTTCAGTCCCATGTAATTCGCCACTCCGCGTGGAAAAACACAGGGTGTCCGAAAATGGCACCGCCGACCGGGGGCATAATCGGGGGCATTTTTCGGAACTTGATGAGCTTGTGGCCCTGTATCAAGGTGCAAGCCAGACCCAGCGAGCTACCATTCTGATGGTTGTAAGAACGCTTGCAAACTCATAAAGACATGCGGTGCCTTGATACTCTATGCTTTCACGACCAAGACCTAAAACAAAAATTGTTTGGCCTTACTGATCCAGAAAAGCTAGAATGCAGCTAATCCATTTACCAAGGCGCGAGCACCAAATGACCACCACGACCCACTCAGCCGCAAAAAACGTCTCCGCCATCACTCCCACGCAACGAGAAGTGATATCGGAACTGGTAGGTGCTCCGATTGCCACCGACCAGAAGCTTTTTATTATGACCTATTCGCCAGGTGTCGCTCCGTCACCACTCGAAAAGGAACAAGCTGCAAAAAATCTTCTCGGACTGCTTGCTGAAGCACACGAAAACATCCGAAATTCTGAGGTCACGGAGACTGAGTTGTCCGATGCGTTGGACGAGGCAATCAAAGCAAGCAAAAAGTAGATGTTCCGAGTTGTTCTTGATTCGAACGTCATAGCTCGTGCGGTTATGTCCCCGAATGGACTCGCTGCCGACCTTTTGACCCTATTAGTCAAATCCGAGCACCAACTCTGCACTTCGGATTTCATGCTTGCCGAACTCGTTCGAGTCCTAAGCTATCCGCGACTTCAAAAACGTCATAGACTTGATGACCAGAAGATCGCTGCTTTTGTCCGTTCAATTCAGCAGGCATCAATTGTTGTCGAAGTCGATGCTCAGTTCGCCCCGCAAGTAACTCGCGACATAAATGATGATCCCGTTGTTGAGACTGCCATCCTTTCGTCGTCGCAGTACCTCTGCTCACTTGATAAAGATATCCTCGCCCAAGCAGTTGTTGAGTATTGCCAAACACACGGCATTATCGTTCTTAACGACGTGGAGCTTTTGAATGTTCTTCGAGACTCGGTATAGAATACTTTTATCAGCATCCAAACAACCATTCCGGATTAACTTGAACAAGTATTTGCGACACTCGCAACTCGCCCATGAGTTGACGTGAAGACCTACCAATTTCAACTCGAAAACACGTCCGCTAACCACCAATCCAAGTTTGCATCAATAGCGAGCTCCATTGGTGAAAAGCTCAATCCATCGGCTCCGCATCGTGACTGTTGTTGCAAACTCTTGTCAAAACACGACTGCTTGCATCACCTAGAAAGAGAATGGAGAGGCAACGCCAAAGCCCGTTGCCACTCATTCTCTTTCACATCACAGTTTCCGGCTCGACGAAGCACACTTACGCATTCGCGTGCGTCAGCTTCATCGAGCCGGTTCAATGTCAAGCGGAAGGTTGTTTCCGACTTAGCGATGGCAACCTCAAATTAAGTATTGGATGCCCGATGGTAGTAGTCTGCGAAACTCGAATTCAAGGACGAACTAGCGAGAGTCTGCGCCAAAGCCCGCAGACACTCGTTAGTTCTGGATTCACGGCTGCCGGAACAAACAGGCACATCAATGCTATCGCATTGCTCAGCCTGTTCGTTCCGGTTACCGGAATGGCTGTAGTCAAATTGCCGGTGCAAGCGGACCGAACTATTCGAGATTCCCTCCCGCAAAACTGCCAAGACATGACAGGGCCTGACAACGGACCTTGCCGCAAGTTTGCCGCTGGCATTTTCTGAAATCCCTGCGAATCCTTAAGCGATGTGCAAAGCCTTCGATTCAAAATGCAAGGAGAACTAATGTGTCTGAACTGCCACTAAACATCGACGAAACGCAATTCGAAGCAGCCATGGTCGAGCTGACTGAGCGACCGGAGTTGTTTGATGAATCATTCGATGAAACCGTCACGTGCTCGGTTGCTTCCCGCTACTTAGTCGCGGAATGCAATTCGTTGGCATCATCTAGAGAGTCGGGGGATGTCTGCAAAATACACTTGTGCTACCTGATGGCAAATCAACAAGTTCGAAATGACCTAACCGCAGTTCTATTTAGAAGCGGAACGGCAACCAGAAGTGGGCTACAAACTGTCGCTCAACTGATGGTTCAGATTGCGTACATTCGTTACTCACTCCACAAATCTCGGCCCTCAAATATCCCTGACGCTACGGCAAATCGACCGTTGCTTAGTTCCATTCGCTAACGCTAATGGATTTTTCAGGCATCAACTCTGGATCAAAGAGTTCTTTCTCAGGCTCTTTGAACCGTTCCAAATAGTTTGCAACGGCAACTATTCTTTCTGTCCCGCTTTTCAAAATCTATTCATAGGTGACCCAAAATATGCTCGATTCAAATTGGGACGACTTGCGTCCTGCGTTCACGGCGATCCTCGATGACCTCGACGGGAATCGTGACCAATGGGAAGAAGCGGCTGCCCGAAACGAGTTGCCGCTCGAATGCCAGGTTGCGGAATGCATGGCAAGGAAAGTCTCGGAGGTTTCCGATAAATTGCCAATACAACTCTCAACCAGTGAAATCGCTGTGCTATGGAAGGGTTTCCTGCCTACGATACAAAGAGGATGCGATCAAAAAATAGAAACCTTGGAGCACTGACCGCGCATGCGAAAAACCTTCGACCAAAAACCATCTAACCTTGAAAAGACCGGTGGACAGGTTGGCGGAATAAACCAACCTCTCGCAACCGGCCATCGAAGAAACTCTTCGACCCTTTCGACCTAGTTATTCCTCGATAGGTTGCGTCCCCGCAGAGCCTATCTCCGCTTCACCAGGTAATCGGAATTTGCCACCGACTCAAGTCCGAAATCAAGAAGTATCGGTACCATCGAATACGCCAATTCTCATCGGCCAGGAAGCTACCCTTCAAATCGAACACATAGAAACCGTTTCGAACTGATTCGAATCTCGCTTAGCGATTGCATTTGCGTCATCATTCCCAATGAGAGAACGGTGATGCGTTAACGGTTTGTTTCTAAGCTCTCTTGGTTCAACGAAAGGTAGGGTGTCCCATGACACAAGCAAAACCAGTTCATGAAGTGCGGCTCGGTAAGGTCAAGGCGGCCATTTGGCGCAATGAAAGCGAAAATGGCGTTCGATTTGGTGTTACCTTCGCACGCATTTACAAGACCGAACAAGGCTGGGAATCCAGTTCCTCGTTCGGTCGCGATGAACTTCCGTTGGTAGCAAAGGTAGCCGATATGGCTCACACCTGGATCTACCAACAAAATGAGAAGAACGATTCGCAGTCGGACGAACCAGAGTCAAAAGCTCGCGGTCGGTCGAAAGCTAGTCGTGAAAGTGCAACTAGCCGATAGCTGCCCCGGCATGACTATCAGGACTATTACTGTCGGCGATGCTTCGGCCTTTGAATCGTGGGGGCGAAAAGAAGGGGCGAGCGAGGCCCATCAACGAACACTCAACCGATATGCAAAACAAGTTGCGTCGTTCGCGGTGGACCATGGCTGGATTCCGTCGAATCCGTTTCGGAAGCTCAAGTCCACAGCGCTCGCGGCAACGACTCGGCACTACGTCTCGCCCGAAGACACTGAGTCACTTTTGAATGCTTGCCCTTGCCTACAATGGAAAATTTTGATCGGATTGGCACGCTATGCCGGTTTGCGGGTACCAAGCGAGGCATTCGCAATTACTTGGGACATGGTCGATTGGGACAGGAAAGCGCTATTCATTCCTAGCAAAAAGACTCGTCGATATGCGGAGTCGCGAGTGTGTCCAATTCTGCCAGAGCTAATGACGCTGCTCGAAAAAGGTTTCGATCAAGCGCCGGAAGGTGCAGAAAAGATTGTTGCATTATCCCATGGCAACGTCCGAAGGAAGCTTCCGGAAATCATCAAAAATGCAAAGCTGAGGCCCTGGGAAGACCTATTTCAAACCCTTAGACGTTCCTGTGAAACTCACTTCGTATCGTTGGGACATCCAACGCACGCTGTTTCAACTTGGCTTGGTCACTCCAACCAAGTATCAAAGGATCATTACCTAATGATTACTAGTGATGCTTTCGCGAAGGCGACAGAGACAAAAACCGACATTGTGGACCGCCCGAAAACTCGCTCGTCAAAATCGGGGGCAGAATCGGGGGCAGTAAGCAGCCGAAACGGCTCGCAAGCGCCAGAAACCAGCGCCTTGTCCCAAAAAGTGATTGAGACAGCAAACGAAGCAAGCCCTGGAGATTTCCAGGGCTTGCTTGAGAATGCGACGAAATGCGAAGTGGTCAGGGGCGGGCTTGAACCGCCGACACACGGATTTTCAGTCCGTTGCTCTACCAACTGAGCTACCTAACCAAAACCACCGTTTCCCCTGCGAATATCGCATGTTTTTTAGGCTTTGCCGAAACTCGTTTGAATCTCGACTTCACCCAATAATTTTTCGCGGAAAAAGCGATTGCCGGAACGAGATTCTACACGGACATCAAAGCTTGGAAAGCCGAATTCGGTATCGGTAGGCAAAAAATCGAATCCCGAAATCATGATACCCTGTTTCTACATAACTCAAAAAGTAGCTGGAATCGTGAAAGAAGCTGCACGTTGTCACTTGCTTTTGGCACACCAAACTGGCGAAAAAGGTTGTGATGGCTCTACTAGCTCATTGACGGCTCGAACAAGCATAATCAAAGATGGGCCGTCGGTCGGAAATTGTTGCACAAGCTCTCCGAACGCACGAGCTGCTTCGCGAAAATTACTGCCCGACTCGTAAAGTTCTAGTGCACGGCCATATGCGATCACAAGTTCGGCATTGCGAGGGGAGTCATTTGCCATCAATTCAAAAAGATCTAAATCGCCATCGAGTCCGACAACTTTCGCTTTGCAAAGTCTTCGTTTCAGGAAATCCTTCGGTAAACATTTTACGGTCTCGGCATCCATAAGGGCCGAGACTTTCCAATGATTGGTAAGCCCCTGAATTCGGCTTCCCAGATTCACCGTCCTGCCCATCGGGCCGTATTTGAATTTTTGTTTGGAACCGGTGTTTCCAACCCGTGCAGGTCCTGTGCAAATGCCAATTCCAAAATCGACACCTCCTGGAATGGAATCCTTATACCTCTCGCTCAAATCTTTTCGAAGCGCCATCATTTCTCGGGCTGCCAACGCGGATCGAAACGCATGATCTGGGGTGCTCTCTGGCGCTCCCCACATCGCAAACATTTCATCCCCTACGTAATCTACTAATACACCGTCCGATTTCAAAACAAAGGCAGATAGCTCACTCAGCGTATCGCCAATCCAAGTCATGGCCGCTTCGAGGCCAATCAAATCAGTCGTGTGACTGAATCCTCTGATATCACAGAATAATACCGAGACATCGACATCCTCTCCCTCGAGTAATGCCGGATTGAGGCTAATTGCTTCGGTCACTTTGGGTGAGAAAAATTGTTCGTACTTGGTCACGAGTGTCTCTCGTTTTCTGCGTGCAATACTAGACGCAATCGCAGTCGCAAGAATCGCAATCAATCTCTGTTCGGCTTCCATGACCTTGCCTAATTGCCATTCCACATTCAGGGTCCGATCGGCATAAAGTACCCCAAGAATCTCATTGCCTCCTTCGAGAATGTCGAGTATCGGGCAGGCGACGGCGGTATGCAGCAATTGAACACTCATCGATTGAAGATCGGATGAGCCTCCACGAGACTTCGGGTAAACTACAATTCTCTTGGTGTCCAAAACTTTTTGCAACATTGAGCTAGAGGGCGCTCGCACGTCCGCTTCGTCAACCCGTGGATTTACGAAACGCCGAGATGCGTCAAACTCCCAATGCTTACCGTCCCACAAAATGACTTCGGCTCGATCCACATCGATAATGCTCGCTACAGCTTGGGCGATTCCTGAAAAGAAACCTGCGGAAGAAACGGGGCGCTGCATCGCAGCAACCGCCTGTCCCAACCACTCCAGCACCACGTCGACGTCAAGTTGAGAACCGCTTCCACCCTGCATTGAAAATCGAGAAAAGCTTTGTTGATGTTCAATTTGTTCGTTTCCAGAGAGCCTTATTGGCGACAGGCCCAATGCGCAAAGGCTTCCTTCCCATGCTTCATCGACGAACTGTGGCTTTTGTGCAACACTTGATTCGAATGACAGCGAGATACTTTCCGGCAATTGAATTTTAGAAGGCAACTCAATTGCGCAACTTTCGCCGAAAGCGAGAAGCTTTATGCCTGGCACAGCGATGGTCGCACTCTTGTGAAGGTTGGTAATTTGCCATTGGTTATCTCCTGTCGGGGCCAATCGAACAAGCATCCGAGGAACCGTTCGCAATTCAAGCTCTGCAATGATCAATCGCCATTGCCCCAATGGATTTTGATATAATAGTGGCTCTTCAGGCTCACCAATCTGCCTTCGACCAATATCAACTACCTCATCTACCGAGGTAGAGTAGACACGGGACCCGTTTCTAGAGACTGTTACGAGTAATGACACGATCGGAAGAAAAACTCCTATGAATATTTGCCGTCCAATGGACTAGAATTAAATTGGTTTACGATCGATAGACGAGAGTTCTACTTTCGTTTTCACAACGGAAACCATCCCTTCCGAAACTTCATTCCAGATTCTAACAAAAATCGGCACTCTAAGTGACCTTAGGATGACCGATTGCAATCCTCGCAGGACCAGTCTCTTCTTCGTCTGCAGTTGACCTTGCCTTCTCCGATTTTGGTCATTGGAATAGCTTCCTGACCAATACCAAGAATCAACTTGGCATTCAACGCAGTTGCTAATTGACGATGAAGCTAGTAGTGCGTCACGGTCTATCTGCGAGCGTAGAATTGTCCAATTAAGAATGGAGTCGTTCAGTATTGTCCGGTGAAA
>CAMDKL010000063.1 GCA_945900945.1 Pirellula staleyi DSM 6068 | reverse complement strand
GGCTTATGTCAACGCCATTTCGGCACGCTCCGAGCAGATCGAAAAACTAGACTCCTTTGTCTCCTATTGCATGAGGATCTGCTATCGGTTAAATTGGACAAGAGTATCCTGTTTAGAGCCAGGTGGTGATTAAAACTCAATTTCACGGAGAGTTATTATGTCGATTTGGAATTTTCGAATGTTCGTAGCTGGAAGTGCAGCATTGAGCGCACTCGGTTTTTGGCACTATGCAGCTGGGAACGATCCCCAAGCTACAAGCGAAAAGGACAGGAATATAAGGAGTGCACGACGGGAAACCAAAATGCTCGATACGTTGTACAAAACAGCTATCGTCTCCGTCACGCAAACCTACGTCGAGAACGACTCGTCCACTGCCGCGATCACCACGTTTCAGCCTGTATTGAAAGCGATGAAGGCTGGAAATTGGCATGAAGTCCGGTTGGTCGACGGACTCGGCGACCCTATCAATCCTGAAAACTCGCCTAAGGATGCATTCGAAAAGCAAGCCATGAAAGACATGCTTGCCGGCAAGGAAATGGTTGATTCCGTTGAAACGATCGGTGGAAAGGAATTCCTTCGGACCATGACGATCTTGCCGATGGCGCTAGAGAAATGCGTGCTCTGTCACGAGAACTACCGCGGCAAAAAAATTGTGGGTGGCGTTTCCTATCAAGTACCGCTCAACCGGGACGGCGAATAGAATGTTTCTATATGTTTTCGCAAACCGTTGAATATTCGCTTAGGGCTATTGTGCATTTGGCGATGCAGCCTGATATGCTTCAAACCACTGCACAGATTGCAAAGGCAACGCAAGTCCCAGCACCTTATCTGTCCAAGGTTATGCAAACGCTAGCCCGAGGTGGGCTAGTCACTGTGAAGCGGGGTGTCAGCGGCGGCTTTTTATTGGGAAAGTCGCCCGATAAACTGACAATTTATGAAGTCGTCCAATGCGTCGATCCTATCCAACGGATTCACACTTGCCCGCTTGACCTCTCTAGCCATCGCAAACGACTCTGTTCCCTGCATAAAAAGATGGACGGTGCGTTAGAAACCGTCGAAACGGTTTTTCGAACGACAACTCTTGCCGATTTAATGAAAAGCCCAAACCCAAGCGTTCCCTTGTGCAATTCGTAGTACAAGCTGCCAGCCTTTTTATACCCCACAAGTCTGAGGTTGCCATGGCGTGCGTTATATGCGATTGATAGCGTTTTTGTATGACGCCTTCATGGATGGTGGCTGGAAATGGTTGTGGATTGGGTTGATCGTGAGTTTCAAGGCGTTCAGTTCGGCGACAAACGGTTGGATTATCGGTTAAAACTTTGTATCTCGCAGGCGGCTCGCATTGGCGAGTCGACGCCTGATCGAGCTAGGTCTAACGCAGATCTTAAGGCTACCTACCGCTTTGTCGATAACCCAAAAGTTAATATGGACGAAATCCTTGCTCAGCATAGTCAATCCACACGTGATCGGTGTGCCACATATCGGCGGGTCTATCTTGCTCAGGACACAACCGAAGTTGATTTGACCAAGCCCAAGCAACCTGTTTCAGGTGCCGGACCACTGGGCACTGATAAGCGACAGGGCTTTTTTTATCATCCGCTTTATGCAATCAACGAGGATGAATTGCCATTGGGTGTGGTCGATCAAGTGATCTGGACGCGTGATCCAACGTCCCTTGAAATCCCGTCTCAAGAACGGGCGGCTAATAGGAAACAGGCGTGCTTTGAGGAAAAGGAAAGCTGCCGCTGGTTGGAGATGATGCAAAGTGGCGAACAACTCGCCCGGAGCCTTCCTGGGACGAACTTCGTGATGGTCTCCGACAGTGAGTCAGACATTGGTGAACTATTCTGTGAAGCGAGCGATCTACCGGACAATTACGACTTCATCATTCGGCAAAGTCGCCAGTATTTGATCGTTTCGGCAAGCGATTCGGCAACAGGCCAGAGCATACAAGGGGCGTTGGTAGATGAAGCATTATCCAACGCTCAGTGGCGAAGTACGCGAACGGTCAAGGTTGGCGGACGTGAGGCTCCAGAGTTCCCCGACGATAAAAAACGCGTTCGCCGTCAGGCCCGAACAACGCGTGAAGCTGTGCTGCAGATTCGAGCCATTACGGTCATAGTCGCTGGACCACGTCGCGCAGGCGGAGGAAGTCTTGAAGACGTGACAATCAACGTTGTCGAGGCGTTAGAAGAGAATCCGCCAGACGGTGAAACACCGATACGATGGGTTCTTTTTACAACGCTTCCTATAAAGAGCATCGAAGACATAGAGTCGGTGCTCGATGGATACTGCATGCGTTGGGCAGTGGAGTTGTATTTCAAGACACTTAAGAGCGGTTTGCGAATCGAAGACATGAAGTACGAAACGCTGGAGCGATATCTGATAGCATTTTCAATGCTCACGGTGGTCGCTTGGCGAGTGGAGTATCTCAAAGGTGCCACGCGAAGCGATCCTGAGAGTTCGTGCGAGAAATACTTCACACCGGGAGAGTGGATGGCCATCATGATCTTCCTGCACCGACGTCCAATTGACCCGACGAAGCCGCCGACGATGCGAGCCTTCATGACCGCGATCGCGCAATTGGGGGGCTACATCAACAAGAAATCACAAGGCCCACCCGGTTCAAAAACGATTTGGCGAGGAATGAGCCGCTTTGAAACAATCGTCGAAGCCTTCGCTGCCTTTAGCCAAATGACTTGTGGGGTATAAAAAGGCTGCCAGCCTGTTCTACGTAAATTCACGGCCGCCTACTTTGGGCTGTCGATTTGGAAAACATATCCACGCTTGCACAAATTGATCGGTCATGAAACCGCATGACTGATAGAGTCTGATTGCTGGACTGTTTCTCAAGTCGACAGCAAGCGTGATGCCTTCGATTCCGCTTTCCAATGCCCAGTCTCGAACAAAGTTCATAATGACTTTGGAAAATCCTTTGCCTCGCCATTCCGGTACCAAACCTAAATACGTTATCTCACAACATCGGGCGGCAGTCGGCGTCAATAGCAAGCACCCAATCGGAACACTTTTGCATCGCACAACCCACCATGTTTTTGGAACACCATGAATGGCGGAAGCATAGCCAGCCAATGTACTTTCCGTACTGCGCAGACCATTTAGTTCTGGTACATCGCGAGTTTCAATATACGTTCTTTCGACTAATTGGCTCCACTGGTTTGGCAGAAACTCATGATACGGAATGAAGTCAAGTTCCCCGCAATCTAGACCCAAAGCGGGAACGGTTAGTCTAGGAATGGTTTGAATTCCAACGCACGCCATTTGTATCAGTTTCGCGACTGGGGCCATTCCTGCAGATGCAAAGACAATATCGCGTTGTGGGGCGGTAGATATGAATGCGGAATCCAAGTCGTTTGAAAGTCGCGAAGCAACCAACGGAGAAATCGCTTGAACGATTTCGGCACCCTGGTCGAATGCTGCCTGAAAGAGTTCCCTAGCTATTTCGACTGACCATTTGCGTTCCATCTCTACGCGATCATTGGACATCGTGTCAGTGGATTCTGTTCGCAAATTACCGATGGAGGCTAGTGCACCTGGGTACATTACCAAGTATCCAGAGGTGCGAATACCGAAATCGACTCGCGACTTGGTCAGGATCGGGGAGGAGTATTTGGACCGCAGGCAGAGATCGTCCAGGGTTTCGATCAATGTATCGATCGACGCTTGGTCTTCAGCCCAATGGCACCATCGGACGCACTCGATCCATTCGCTGTTCATCGATGCCTGCCTTTAGCGAAGGGACGAGAGTTGCTTTGCTTGCGTCGCAAATGGAAGCGCAAAGGCGTCGTCTGTATTGGCTTCACTCAAGCGGACTAGCAGTAACACCGGTTGTATTTCACCGGTCTGAGTTTTGGTGTGGAAGTAGTGTTCACCCAAGCCGCGTGAATCGGTCGTGGGTCCAATCACGATGCAATCGCCCTGTTGAATCCGCAATTCGATGGCGAGCGGTTCAAAGCTTACCGATTCGCGGCGTATATCTGTACGCACAGCCGATTCTCTTGCGACCATTTTCTTTATCAGTTCACCATATTGCAGTTCGGGCGTCAAGCGGATGGTTGCAGATGTGTCGCCGTGAGGAGTCGCTCGAATAGAATAAGCAAAGTGTGGAGCATC
Organism: Pirellula staleyi DSM 6068; assembly: GCA_945900945.1. GTDB lineage: Bacteria > Planctomycetota > Planctomycetia > Pirellulales > Pirellulaceae > JBKCUI01. The sequence continues at coordinate 27,915 of CAMDKL010000063.1, read as the reverse complement.
ATAAATGTGCTCGTGGGAGGAAACGTCGAAGTAATTTACACATGTTGACCCAACGGGGAAATTGCGAACCGAAAGTTCTTTGCGAACGTTAGCTCGACAACGCCACAACTGAGAGAACGAAGAGACATCTGCTGCAAAGCCTACTTGTTCCAGCGGGTCTTCTCCGATGCGTTGGACAGTTTTTCGTACCCACTCATCGAGAAGCGGCGGCGTGCTGCCAGAGATCTTTCCGGCCCGCATTCCGTTCTTGTCCATTATGATCCGCAATTCCGGTTTCAGCGCCTGCTCATCGATTTGCGCCCAGAGCTCGGGGAGCCGGTCTGCTTGCAACGGATTTAGCCGCACCAGAATTGTTTCAACTCCGGCGGCATCGCTGGATGTGACTGAGGCTACAAATCCGTGCTTCGTTTTCGCCGCCGCAGGCTCTTCACCAGACGGAAGCCAGGATGCACAGCCAGTTTGAAATGCCAAGCCTGCACACAAGACGATGAAAGCCAATCGTGTCAAACGCTTGAAGCTCATTCGTGGTGATTATTACTTTCGAATGTTCGGTGTACTGTTCGGTTGTGGGGCAACTGGATTGCTGGCGGCCCGAACATTCTCCGTGGCTGGTGGGTCGAAAACTTTATCTTCTACAGTCCAGTCCTTGGGAACATCGAATGGAATGAACTCCTTGCGAAAAAGCGTATCGTTGATCTTCTGAAGTATCGTGGAATTCTTAGCGCGATCGCTAAACTCAAATACCTCTCGATTGTCATTCAACACTTTGTCAGGTTGATCGACGTGTTCCGTGTTGTACTTGATGAGCATCATTGGCAAAAACATTTGTCGATCGAGATAAATCTGAACATGGTCGTAATTGACGGCGTCCGATTGAAATTTCGGGTACGCTTCGATCACGAAAACATCATCGCGAGGCTTGCCTTGTTGGTCGTTCGGTGGAGGCAGTGATCGAACCCAATAACGTGCCTTGATCTTTTCCGCTTTAACCCCAAACATAAAGGGCATTGGCGATTCAAGTATTCCGGCACCCTTCAATTCAGGTGGCATTGTGAATCGAGAGCACTTTTTACCACTGCGGTCATATTCGTATACCTTTTCGCCATCGCACAACCACCATTCACCAAACACGTTTGCAAAGTCTTTGTACTCTGGCTGGCCATTTGCAGCGAGTTGACCGGATAACTTGAGGAGCCTACCAATCTTGAACATGCCTTTGTCAGGCGACATGTATTTCAACTCGCCCGATGCAACGGTAACGTATACGGTTCGAATGTCTTTACCTGTCTTTTTTGCCAATTCAGCAATAAAGTTTTCGGACGAGTTGTATTGCCATCGAAGAAAATTACACGAATAGCGTTCGATATCCGACGTCGATTTTTCCCAGAAGTTGAGCACCTGGTCCAGGTGTGCTTGTTCTTGCGGCGTTAGTGGCTTAGCTGCAAATGGATCCTTGGTGACTATTTCGTTTCCGCTACCGGCACCTGGAAGTTGATTAGAAACAGGACGTGGATTCAAAGCGGGATTGAGCGCTGGATTCAAGGCGGGATTTGAGGCCGGGTTCGCTGGAGCGCCAAGTCCAGGGCCTGGGTTGGCTCGGCTCGAAGGATTGCCAACAGATTGAGGGCCAGTTTGCGGCTGATTCGTTGGTGGAGCAGTTCGATTGCCGTACCCATTTGAGGGTGGTGCAACCCCCTGTTGACCCATTGCCAACGAGCAATAGCCAATCATCCATGCAGCGCCTGCAATGAACCCAAGCTTGGAATGTTTGTGAAACCGTGTCCCCTGATTGATCATATTCATCATCCGTGACATTGCTGTATTTTGGACTAGCCCATCCATGGGCTAGCGCCGGAAACAATAGCAACTCCCCTTAAAACTACCTAGGCCGAATTTTCGGGTTATGACGATTGGGTCTAAACATTGTTACAGCCGCTTGTTCTAGAAACTTAGCTATCAATGTCTTTTTGACCTAGGCTTGCGCACTATTGATTTCTCCCTACCGCCAAAGCTATTTACAATGTCAATCGCAGCCCCTCCGTTTAACCCATCAATTAGTTCACCGTTTACCGTTTATCATGGCGAGACAGTACCCGCTGAGCGAGCGATTTCGTCATTGCATTTGATCAATGGGGAACATTTTTCGGGTGCAGAACGAGTCCAGCAACTTCTTGGTCAACGCCTGCCTGATTTTGGCGTGGCCGCAAACTTCGTCTGTTTGAAACCGGGAAAATTTCCAAAATTATGCGGGCTTAAAAGCGATTGTGTTCGCTCCATCGGAATGAAAAGTCGTCTCGACTTGAGTATCGTCCATCGGATCGCGGCCTACGCCGAGGAAACACAATCGGATGTCCTGCATGCGCACACCCCCAGAACGGCAATGATTGCGAGCTTGGTCGCAAAACGTTGTGCACTACCTTGGGTCTACCATGTTCATTCGCCCGCAGCGCGCGACTCCACCAGAGCCGTCGTCAATCGGGTTAATGACTGGGTTGAAACCTACTTGCTTCGAAACGCTGACCACATAATCACCGTTTCCAAATCGCTTCGACGCGAAATGCTCTCTCGCGGCCATTCACGCAACAAGATAACGGCGGTAGCCAATGGAGTTGCCGAACAGCCGTCCATCGATCCAATGGCGAGACTCGAACAACAGCACTGGAAACTTGGAATGGTTGCTCTTGTCCGCCCAAGGAAAGGGATCGAGGTCTTGCTCAGGGCGATTGCAATGCTGGCGATTCCAAAGATTAGAGGACAGCAGGATCGAATTACACTCGACGTGATCGGCGGATTCGAAACACCTGAGTACGAATCGAGCGTTCGTGATCTTATTTATCGATTGGACCTTGGGCGGATAGTCAACTTGCGTGGCTTTACCAAAGATGTTCCAGCGGTCATGCGAACTTTCGACGCAATGGTACTACCCAGCTTGTTCGGAGAAGGGATGCCGATGGTCGTTTTGGAAGCACTGGCTTGTGGCGTACCTGTGATTGCGACCAGGGTCGAGGGGACCCCAGAAGTAATCCGACATGGACAAGAAGGTTTGCTTGCAAGGCCTCAAGATGCAGAATCACTATCGCAAGCAATTCAAGTTTTCATTTCAGACCGTACGGCCTGGAGTCGCATGAGCCATTTGGCAGTTCAAAGACAACGTTATGGGTTCTCGGACATCCAAATGGCCGAAAGAACCGCGAGAGTTTACCGAAAGCTGCTTCAGCGATTTCCTTAGGAGTTTGTTTGGTAAAGAGTGTGTCAGCCGCTTCGCGGGTTAAACGAGTCGCAAAGCGTGTCAGCCGCTTCGTGGGTTAAGCGAGTCGCAAAGCGTGTTGAACCGATCGGAGCGATTAGCGCCGATCGCGGACGTTCAAAAAAAGTTCAGGTTATTTTGCCAAAGCAAGGCCAGTTGGTGACTTCCTGTTTTTGGCAATGACCTCCGGCGGCCCGACGCCAAGAATCGTACCGCCGTCACCGCCACCGCCAGGGCCAACATCAATCACCCAGTCGCAGCATCGAATCAATTCCATGTGGTGCTCTACTACGATAACGGTATTTCCTTTTTCGACCAAGTCTTGCAGTACACCGATGAGGCGGACTACATCATCCATATGAAGTCCGGTTGTTGGCTCATCCAGCAAGTACAGCGTTTTACCTGTACCGGGTTTGGCCAACTCTCCAGCCAACTTAATCCGTTGTGCTTCACCGCCGCTAAAGGTATTCGAAGGCTGCCCCAAGGCAATATAGCCCAGGCCGACCTGCACAAGACATTGCAAAGGAACTCTCAATTTCGGGATCGCGTCAAAGAACTCGGCCGCTTCCAAAATACTCATGTCCAAACAGTCCGCAATCGACTTTCCTTTGAACTGCACGGCGAGCGTTGACCGATTGAATCTTCGACCGCAGCATTGAGGGCATGGAACAAAGACATCGGCTAAAAAGCTCATTTCAAGTTTTTGTCGCCCTTGTCCACCACATGCCTCACATCGGCCCGCACCGGCATTGAAACTAAATCTCGCCGCGCTAAAGCCTCGTTGTTTGGCATCCTTGGTTTTTGAAAAGACCGCTCGTATCTCGTCCCAAAATCCACAGTACGTTGCTGGAATGCTGCGAGGTGAACGACCGATTGGGGATTGGTCAATTTCGATCAACTTGTCAATTCCATCACATCCATCGACCTTCCGGATATGCGATGGCAATGCCTCGCCGCTAAGAGATTTCCGAACCGCGACTGCCAAACTATCATGTACGAGTGTGCTCTTGCCACTCCCGCTCACTCCAACGATTCCGACGAATCGCCTCAAAGGAAACTCCACTCGGACGTTATCCAAATTATTTATCGTGATACCGGATAGAATCAACGACGGATGAATTGCGCCAACCGTTCGTTTTTGACTAACAGGCATAGGGACGGTGCGTTGCAGATAGCGTGCAGTCAGCGAATCGGAATCGCTTAGGAAATGTTCAGGCGCGCCGGACGCGACAACTTCACCACCCAACCTGCCTGCTCCAGGTCCAATGTCTACGAGCAAATCGGCAGCTCGCATCACTTCCTCATCATGTTCCACTACCACGACAGTGTTGCCCCGTTGTTGCAACGCACGAAGAGACACGATCAACCGCTCTGTGTCCCGTGGGTGCAAACCCACCGATGGCTCATCGAGCACGTAACAGACGCCGATGAGTCCCGTTCCTATGCTCGTGGCCAGTCGAACACGTTGCAACTCGCCTCCGCTCAGTGTTTCTGCAGGTCGATCTAAAGTCAGATAGTGTAGCCCCACTTCTCGCAGAAAAGTGAGTCGCTGCGAAATCTCGCGAACGATCAGCTGCCCGATCTTTGCTTGCCGATCGGTTAGTCTCAAATCTTCAAACCAACGAATAGCTTTGTCCAACGGCATCTTGGTGATCTGCGCAATCGAAAAACCATCGAGTCGAATTGCTAACGACTCCTTACGCAATCGCTGTCCGTCACATGCAGCGCATTTTTTTTCCGGCAGGCCATCGACAACCCCAAAACCCTCGCATGCAGGGCACGCTCCATACGGACTGTTGAAGCTAAAAGTGCGAGGCTCCATTTCTAAAAGGCTCACGCCACATGCGATGCATGCAAATCGGGTGGAAAATGTGCGTTCACTCGGCGCCGTCTCATCCGCAGCGCAAGCCGAACTCTCAACCAAACCGTTACTGAGTCGCAGCGCCACAGCCACCGCCTGTTCAATTCGCTCACGACTGTCTTCGCGAATAACAACGCGATCCACAATGGCCGAGATCGTATGCTCCTTTCGGATCGCAAGCGTTGGCAGCGATTCAATTTCGTAGAGCTCACCATCGACTCGCACGCGAAGCAGCCCCGCTTTGGAAATGCGTTCGAACGCATCCGCGTGTCCACCCTTTCTTCCGATCACTATCGGTGCCAGCAGAGTCAACTTGACTCCATTAGCAAGTTCGCAAATGGTATCGATGATTTGGCTCGGAGGCTGGCGATCGATGGGTTGTCCGCATAGATGGCAAGCTGGCGTTGCAATGCGTGCCATCAGCAATCGTAGGTAGTCATAGATTTCTGTGACGGTACCAACTGTGCTGCGCGGGCTCAAAACCCCTTGCTGCTGATCAATACAGAGCGCCGGCTGTAAACCGCGAATGAAATCGACGTCAGGCCGCTCCATTTGATCGAGGAACTGCCTAGCGAAACTCGACAAACTCTCTATGTATTGTCGCTGTCCCTCCGCGAAAAGCGTATCAAAGGCAAGAGAACTTTTGCCACTTCCGCTAACGCCTGTTATGACGGTCAACTTGCCCCTCGGTACATCCAAGTCGACATTCTTGAGATTGTGTGTTCGAGCACCGCGGATTTCGATGCTGCGAACAGCGTGAGTTTCGATGGGAGCAATCTCCGTCACGACCGGTGCGGATCTCCCCTTTTTCATTTTGCCAACCCAGATTCGTAAAGCATGTACAATTTAGGTTCGAAAAGGGAATTGATGGGCGACGGTACTTTTCCGTTGTCGAGCGCGAAAATTTGTGAACCTTCAAAGATCTCGTTCGACAAGTACTTTCGCGGCAGCTCTGCCAACTGGATCATGTGAAGTTCGATTGGATTGGTTGCCTTGACCGCTATTTGGAACCCCCATTCGCCAAAGGAATTGAGGTGGGTGCGATACGGAACCACACGGAAGTCTGCCGCTGTAATCGTGGCTTCGATACACCAAAATGCCTCGCGTGTGATGATAGGGGAACTGCTCTGTGTTACTATCGCACCATCCGCACTCAGGATTCGGTGGATCAGTTTATAAAACTCTTTGCAATAGAGTTTATTGAGCACTTCGCTATGGGGATCGGGCAAATCAATGATGATGCGGTCGTACCATGCGTTACTCTCTTTCAGTCGTGCGAACGCCTGCTGAACATAGTTAAAAGCGTCGGCATGAATGATTTGGACCCGTGGGTCGAGCAGACTGTCATGGTTGAGCTTGCGAATGACGGCAAATCGTTTGCTCAGTTCGGTCATGCTTGGATCGATATCGACAAGCTCAATAGCCTCGACGGTCGGAAATTTCAAAACCTCTCGGATTGCAAGTCCATCGCCACCTCCCAATACGAGCACTTTTCTTGGCGGTTTACCTAAACTCATGACAGGGTGGACGAGAGACTCGTGGTAGCGGTGCTCGTCCAACGCTGCGAACTGCAGATGCCCGTCGAGATACAGCCGGACCTCGCCATTGCGGGGGTGACTCGTAAGAACGATTCGTTGATAAGGTGTTTGCTCCGAGTAGATCATTTCATCGGCAAAAAGCTGCCCCTCAGCAAATTGCGTGATCACCCCGGATGCAAATAGCCCTGCAAGTAGAATCCCAATAACGAGAAAAGCGAATTTCCAATACGCTCGCACTTTCGGATGCGACGTTTTAAATAATGTCAAGGCAATCGCAGCAACAGAAATATTGAGCAGTCCGATCGCAAACGACGAACGAAATAGCCCAAGACTAGGTAGCAGCAGAAGCGGGAAACTTACCGATCCAATCAAGGCACCAATGTAGTCCAGGCTGAGAACATGCGCTAACGATTCGGAGAAACTTGCTGAGCGCGACAGGATGCGTGTCAGTATCGGGATCTCAAGTCCCACCAAAGTGCCGATGAGCAAGATGAGTCCGTACATGACCGGTTTATACAAAGCGTAGTAAGGAAACACAACAAACAAAAGGGCAGCCGACAGCCCCCCGACCAACGCGACTGCGATTTCAATCTGAATGAATCGCTCGACAAGCTGATCATGAACGAACTTGGTTAAATAGGAACCGATCCCCATGGCAAACATAAAGAGACCGATGGTGATCGAAAACTGCGCAACGCTATTGCCAAGTAGATAGCTGGATACGGCCGCGATGATCAGTTCATACGCGATCCCGCAAAGAGCGACGATCAAAACGGATAGCAGCAGCCATGCAGTTTGCTGCGGTGATAAATCGACTCGGATCTCTGTATCGACATCAGATCGAGGACTACTTCCCAAAACTAAAGCCTTTGGAGCCGGTTCGAGCTCGGGCTGCCGAAGTTGAACTGCTCGACATACGACTACTCCTGGCCGAGCCGACAGCAGTCTTGTGATAATTGGCTGGGCTCATTGGCGTATTGGAAAATCCCGGTTTGTTAGCTGACATTGCCCCGGAGTAATAGCTATTTTGGCGGCCCATCATCGAGCCCAACATGTAACCCATCATCATTCCGCTTGGACTGAACCCGTAGCCGTGTGGCCGATGGTTATTGTTATTGTCGGAGGCCACCAGACGATTATTGGAAACGTCCATAGTTACGGTAAACTCCTTGGACTCTCCTAGGTCTTGAACCATGTTTTGGTTCGCATCCTTGAATCCGACGATTTCGCCGCCAGCAGACATACTGACACCAACCGTGGCATTCATGGCCTTCAATTCGTTTAGTTTTGCGGCATACTTTTTAAGGAAGTCGGACTCTTTGGTGGGGTCTTGTTTCTCAGGCTCGATCGCTTGGATCTCCGCAGTACTGCTCACTTCTGCATTTCCATCGGTCGCGGAAATGATAGCTTCACCGCCCTCGTTGGTCGCGGCATTTTTGGTCACTGCACTTTCATCCAGTACCGCAACCAGTGCGTCGACTACCTTATTCAGATCCACAACATCCACGCTCTGGTCCATGCAACCGACGGAAAAAACGAACAGAGAGCCAACAGGAACAAGGACCGCAATAGAAAACTTCATGGGAGTGAATCCGTTTTGTATGTGATTTAGGGTGAACAGGCTGCTAGCCTCGGATGTCGTAGCAAAGGATATTGTCTTGTTCTCGGAGGTACAATTTACCGTCGAGGATAACCGGATGGGACCAGCTTGGACGTTCTCCACTGCCAGGGATTTTAAACGAACCTAATTCTTTGTATTCCGCTGGACTGGCCTCTGCTAAAGCCATAATACCGTTGTCGAAGCGAATGTAGAGTCGATCGCCACCAGCAATAACTACCGCCGATCCTTTACCGGACCCTCGAGTCTTCCATTTCTCAGTGCCAGTCATGAAGTCAGCACAGTATGGAATGCCAGAGGAATCGGAATCGCCATACAAATGTTCTCCGACCAAGACCACCCCACCATGCTTGTTCGATAACTTATTATTCAAACCGTAAACCTCTTTGATCGCAACGCTTCCGTTTGCCGAAGACACTTGTTTGACCAAGGCTCCTCCACGGTTGTAACCCGCGACAAAGAATACGAGATCATCGCGAATAACCGGTGTCGGAATAATCGCCGTAGTCTTGTCGACAGGGTAGGTCCAAAGCAAGCTCCCGCTTTCGGAGAAACCCATCAATCCACTACCGGTCGATTGCACGTAGACTTTCATGTTTCCTAACTTGGTGATCACAACGGACGCATGGCCAGCGCCACGATCATCCGGGTTCTTGCAGGTCCAAAGTGTTTCACCGGATTGCTTATCCAATGCGACGACTGTCGAAGTGGCTCCGCCTGGTGTGCAAATGACTTTGTTGCCATCGACAAGAACCGATTCGCTGTAGCCCCAGCCATCCGCTTTCTTTCCGTCGAAGTCCTTCTTAAAGTCCTTTCGCCAATTGACTTTTCCATCGGTAGCGCTGCAACATACCAGTTGACCTTCAGGAGTCACCACGTAGACTCGACCGTCGTCTACCGTAGGAGTGCTTCGCGAGTTTTGCCAATCAGGTTTACCACTTGTCCATGGAGAACCTGTTTTTGTCGCCCACAGCTGTTTGCCAGTCGCTTTGTCAAAGCAACTCAAATACTCGTCGGCGTCCTTTTGAGTCGATAGACCGTCACCCAACGTATACATCATGTTACCGACGATGGCGAGACTTGAATAACCTCGCCCCGCGCCTGATCCCTCCCACAGAAGCTTGGGACCTTCCTCCGGCCAGGATTTCAGCAACTTCGAATCGTCGACAACAGCAGTTCGGTTCGGACCCCGAAACGTTGGCCAGTCCTCTCCAAACAGGAGGGAAGCGCTCGAGAGCGTGAGTCCAAGTCCAACGCAGAGGGAGAATTTTCGTATTTGACGGGGGCGAACCATGTTTTTTCCTAAGTGTGGCGGTGATGTGGTGGGTCAGTAGCGGCTTTTGAGATCGGGACCACACTATTCTACGTTTTAGACGCTCGAAGATACAGGGCCTCTTTCAGAATAGCATTTACAATCAAAACCAGGTTGGCGATGAGTGTGTTCGTCGGTCGCCGCCTAGAATCCCATGCGGAAGATCCTCGCTTACGCATCGGGTTATAAATAATCCACTTTAGGGCGTCTTCAACTCAAAAAGGCGGGGTTGCAACAAAGAGTAGCTCGGCACTCCGTGCCGAGAAAAACGGCACGGAGTGCCGTTCTACACTGTGGCCATCCCCAAATTTAAGACTTGAAGAAGCGCTAGGGACACTTCAACCTAGCGGCAAGTTTCGAACGAGTTTAGAAAGAATGTCTTCAACGCATTTTTGGTTTTCTTCGAAACCTGCTTTGTGAAGCTCCCTAGCAAGCTGAGCAATTTCGACCATGCCAGTGTTTCCTGCACCTCCCATAAGTCGATGGGCGACGAATTCAATCCCCGAATAGTCGCGATTCGCAAGCATTTCCCTGATCGAAAAAATAAGGCTGGGTAGCCCTTCGGTCACGTTCCGCGACAGTTTTCGTCTCAATGAATCGAAACGGGTTGCTAACCCTCGGAGGTCCTTGCTCCTTTTGCGTCGACGACACATGAGCAATTCGCTGCATGAAGTGCGAGACCAACAATTCCAAATCCTCTTGGCGTTCTCTTAGTGCAGGAACTCGGATCACATAGGGACTCAGAAAGTAAAAAAGGTCATTTCGTAGTTTTCCAGACTGAAGCAGGTCGCGAACTTTGAACGATGTTGCCAGGATAATTCTCGTATCTGCCGAAACCCCATCGATCGAATGGCTTTGAAGATAGCGCAGCAAACGGGATTGAGTGGCCACAGACCAATTGTCGATATCGTCAACCATCAATGTCCCGCCATTACAGTTCCGTATAGCCGAAGTATTAGCGTTGCTTCCACCAAACAATTCGACTTGTAATTCGGCGTCCCCAAATTCTTTGCTAGAAATCTTACGGAACGGACCCGAAGCACCGGATCCGTTTTGATGGATTGCTCTCGCGATCATCTCCTTGCCAGTTCCAACCTCTCCTTCAATCAGGATGGGAGTCCGAAGAGTTGAAAGGCGACCGATACTCTTGTATACAGCTTGCATGCTGCGGCATCGTCCAACCAGAATATCGCCTTCGATTTCCTTGCTCGTTGCGCTATCCATCAAGACGGGCAATCGGGTCAAGCGTCGGTATTCGATGGCTTCGGCAATGCGTTGACGAAGCAGCTCAAAATCGATCGGTTTCGAAAGGAATTCAAACGCACCACGCTTGATCGCTTCAATTGCCGTCTTGGAGTCCGCTTGAGCCGTGACATAGACGATAGGACGCAATCGATCCTGTCCAATAAAATCCGCGATGCGGTCGATGCCTTCTCCGTCTGGCAGCAAGTGGTCCAACAAAACAACTTCGATACGTTGCAGGGAGGCAATCCGCAAGCCTTCCGACAGCGTCAATGCCGAGATGATACTGGTCGAATCATTATCGACCAAATCATGTACGAGCGTGTGCATGCCTGGATCATCGTCGACGACAAGTAGTCGCGTGCAAACGCGTTTGGATCTAGTCATCATGCCTCTCGAAAATTGGCTGTCAAAGCCGTAGAACAGGATGAAAGCCTGTCCTAGTATTGTGCATACAGGCTGGCAACATGACCTACGACGAAGCGGCTGGGAGAGGCACCCGCAAAACGACTTCACAAAGGTGCAAAGCCGATGTCGAACGGTATGACTATAGTCCAAACTCCATCCGAGCGAAACCCAAAGATGAGCACAAAATGCTCAAGTGGCTCTTGGCTGTCCATGGTTTCGATGTTGCTTTATTGTGCGTTCGCCCCAAACAAGTCGGACTTACTGCTTTGAAATCGAGCACGCTCGTTTTGTCGAAAAAGGGTCGATATTTATTAAGGGAAACAAAAGCGACACAGACAACGGTTCGCAGGCCAACGGGTTTTCGTTCGTAACCGGGTTCGGCAAAATAGGCATGTTGTCAAATAATTCATTGGCCCTCTAGTTGCAATAGGTAGGAGTTCAGTCGGGGTTGGCACTTTTTAATCCCTTTGACAATCGCACCCCAGTTCCCAGTCCTTTTTTTTGGTTGGAATGCTCCACATGCCGATGAGTCTACAGAAAACATCCCGTCGAAAGTTACTGACTTCAGCCGTCGCATGCGGTTCGATCGCCAGCGTCTCCCAGTTCCCTTCGTTCCTGCCTGCAGTCTACGCGTCTGACGCACCGGAGCAACCTAAGGTCCATTTCGGCTTCATTGCATTGACCGACTGTTCCCCGTTAGCAATCGCCCATGAAAAGGGGTTCTTCAAGAAGTACGGGATCCTTTCCGAACCCGTCAAACCAGCCAACTGGGCAGCCGTCCGAGACTCGCTGATCAAAGGGGACATCGATTGCACTCACATGCTCCTCGGGATGCCGATCGCAAGCACCATGGGACTTGGCGGTACTAAGCCCGTGCCGATGATTGTTCCGTGGATTCTGAATCGCAACGGCCAGGCGATCACTTTGAAAACCGACTGGAAGGGCAAGGTTGCCGGCGACCCAAAGGCACTGAAACCGCTCATCGACGCATCGAATAAAAAGGGAGTTAAGCCAACATTTGCAATGACTTTCCCGCCAGGGACTCACGCAATTTGGCTTCGCTATTACCTCGCCGCTGGTGGCGTAAATCCAGATAGAGACGTTGAGCTGATCACGGTTCCACCTCCGCAAATGGTCCAGAACATGAAGGTGGGAAAGATGGATGGATTTTGTGTAGGCGAACCATGGAATGCTCGTGCGATTGCTGAAAAAGTTGGCTTCACTTCGGTTGCGACGCAAGAGATATGGAAGGATCATCCCGAGAAGGTTTGCGCCTTTACTGCATCTTTCGCCGAGAAGAATCCCAGGACAGTCAAAGCCGTTCTCAAGGCTGTTCACGAGGCCAGTGTATGGCTTGACGATCTGAAGAACCGATCGGAGCAATGCGATATCGTTTCTCGCGACACTTACATTAAGTGCAACAGGGACCAAATTCTCGGTCGTCTAATGGGGCAACTGGATTACGGCGATGGTCGCAAAAAGGAAGATCCTAATTACATGATCTTCAGCTCTCGCAACTGCAACTACCCGCAGGTCGCCTACGCCAAGTGGTGGGTCACTCAGTTGCGTCGTTGGGGAATGGTAGAGGGCACTCCTGACTATGACGGAATCGCAAGCAGAGTAATGCAGCCAAGCATTTATGAGGAAGCCATGAAGGAGATAGGTCACACGCACGAAGGCGCCGATAGCAAGCCTTGGACGATGATGGATGGAGTCACCTTTGATCCCAATGCAGACATGGAAGTGTACGCCAAGAGCTTCGCCATCAAAAACGTGAAAGGCTAGTGTGGCACCGATTTGAAAAACGGAGTTAATGTGAGCCGCGGGCGCTAGCCGCGACACCATGAATTGCGACCAAAAACGCGGCTAGCGCACGCGGCTCAGATCCAAATCTAACTCAAACCACTTAGCCCCACTTGCGTGGCGATACATCTATGAATTCAATCAAACTGAAAAAAATGTTCGTTGATAACGTTGCATTGCCAAGCATTGGCATCGCCTTTTGTATGCTTTTTTGGTGTTTCTTGTCGTGGGCTACATGGGACGAAAGCACAAGCTCAAGTGATTTTCCGTCGCCAATCACAACATGGTCCGATAGCGCAAAATACTTCGCAAGCCCATTTTCGCACAATGACGACGAGGGTTTCGACGGGATCGGCCTTGAGATATGGCGATCGCTGAAGCTTGTTGGAATGGGGTACGGAATGGCCATCTTAGCCGCAGTTCCAATCGGCTTCTTGCTCGGCGGCAGTTATCGATTTGCGCGGATGTTTGATCCGATTTTTCAAATTCTCCGCCCGATCTCGCCACTCGCGTGGTTTCCACTCGCAGGACTCATCGTGATCGCTATCCGGCGGCACAACAAAGAAATCGATGCGACGCAATTGCAATGCATCTTCACAATCGCAATGTGCTCGATTTGGCCAACCATTCTCAATACAGCAGTCGGTGTTCGAGCCATCCCACAAGACTATCTCAACGTCGCTAAAGTTTTGCGGCTATCGTCCTTTAAGCTGTTCTCTCGCATTCTTTTGCCCGCCACCATTCCGTACATGTTCACCGGCTTTCGCTTAAGCCTCGGAATCGCTTGGCTGGTGATTGTAGCTGCCGAAATGCTCTCTGGGAAAAGTGGTATCGGTGCGTTCGTAAACAACCAATACCAGTCAGGCACCTACGGGCCAATGATCGCTGCCGTGATCGTCATCGGTCTTGTCGGTTTTGTCTTGGATCGCTTGATGAACGGAATCGAAAGAAACGCAACTTTGATTTTGAGCTGCCCATCCCTCGTCATTCGGTTGTTTCAGAAAATGAGATCCCAGTCCTCCAATGCGTTTTCGACAAACGAATCAGTTCCTACCTTGATTCGCAAGGAGTCCTGCGATGCCTCTGCTTGAATTGCGTAACGTATCCAAAGGGTATGGCAAGGGTTCCTTGCGAACAGAAGTCCTCAAAGACTTGAACCTGAGCATTGATGAAGGAGAATTCGTCGCCATTGTCGGCTATTCCGGCACCGGTAAGACAACGCTGATCTCTGCATTGGCTGGCTTAAAATCTCCCGACTCCGGCCAGGTCCTTATGCAAGGTGAGTCAGCAAAGCAACCTGGTCCGGATCGTGGCGTGGTTTTCCAAAACTACTCGCTACTCCCTTGGTTGACAGTGCTAGAGAACATACTGTTTGCCGTGCAGCATGTGCTTCCGAACCTGTCCTATCCTGAGCAGATCGCTCACTGCGAAAAGTACATTGCAATGGTTAAGCTCTCGACTGCGACCAACAAACGACCAAGCGAACTCTCTGGCGGTATGCGTCAACGCGTATCGCTGGCACGAACCCTTGCCACCCAACCCAAAGTTCTGCTCATGGACGAGCCGCTCTCGGCACTCGATGCCCTGACACGCGGCACGCTGCAGAATGAGATTGTCAGCATATGGGAACGGGATCGCAGAACCGTTGTTTTGATCACGAATGATGTTGACGAAGCCATTCTCATGGCGGACCGGGTTATTCCATTGCTCCCCGGTAACGGCCAAGGTTCAACGCTTGGAAAGCCCTTCGTAGTCGAGTTTGATCGTCCTCGAACACGTGAGTCCGTAACGCATCATCCCGCGTACAAGCCGCTTAAGAAGGCCATCATTCAATTGCTCCTCAGTGCTCGTCGCGAATCTCAAGAACTGGTCGCCGTTTCTTAAATACTTATTCCTATGACACCTACCGTTTCACTTCAAAAAAAATATCTCGAGTGCTGGCGACTACGCAAGGAGTTCAAGACCGATAATGGGCTTTTTGTTGCTGTACGTGATTTCACTTTGAACATCTCGGAGGGGGAGTTCGTTTCCATCATTGGCCATAGTGGTTGCGGCAAAAGCACGGTTCTTTCCATGATAGCTGGTCTCCATGAACTGAACGGTGGCGGCATGGTGCTCGACAATCATGAGATCGTCGGTGCAGGCCCAGATCGAGCCGTGGTCTTTCAATCGCCCAATCTACTGCCGTGGCTCACGGCACTCGAAAATGTCACCCTCGGCATTGAACAAGTTCAGCCGAAAGCGTCCGAATCGCTACGTGCTGAGATTGCTCTCCACTGGTTGAATCGCGTCGGGCTAGGCAAGGCAGCCAATAAGAAGCCCGCCGAGTTGAGTCAAGGCATGCAACAGCGAGTTGGTATTGCAAGAGCGTTCGCATTGCAGCCAAAAGTGCTGTTACTCGATGAACCTTTTGGGATGCTTGATTCTTTAACAAGGCTTGAGCTGCAAGACGTTCTGCTCGATGTCTGGAGCACACACCAAACCACCACACTCATGGTCACACATGACGTGCACGAAGCGGTCCTGCTTAGCGATCGCGTTGTAATGATGACCAACGGACCCGCTGCCACCATTGGCGAGATTTTGTCGATTCCGTTCGAGCGACCGCGACAACGAGAATCGTTGGTAGAAACGACAGAATACATGCATTACCGCGACGAGATCCTTCGTTTCCTAGAGCATCCAAATGAGAAAGCGGCCTAATGTCCACCCAACTCCAACCCCTAATAGCACAGGCTCAGCCGACTCTACTCGAGTTGCTTCTTCAAGAGCAGGGCGGATTGAGCGCGGTCGATAGCTTCGCAGATTGGCACGAGTTCAATTCTATCGCTGCTGCAACTTACCAAGCGTTGATGCCAGCGACGGCCCCCAAAAGTGGCCAGCAATACGCATTCGAAGTCGACCTAGACGCTTGCAGCGGTTGCAAGGCATGTGTGGTTGCTTGCCATACCTTGAACGGTCTCGAGGAAAATGAAACGTGGCGAAAAGTCGGGGCGCTGTCCAGCCAAAGTATCGCCGCACTGCCAATCGTTCAACACGTCACCACCGCTTGCCATCACTGCGTCGACCCCGCTTGCCTCAACGGATGTCCTGTAAAAGCCTACGAAAAAGATCCACTCACCGGCATCGTTCGGCATCTCGATGATCAGTGTTTTGGCTGCAAGTACTGCACCATGATGTGTCCATACGAAGTTCCGCAGTACAGCAGTACCCTAGGTATCGTTCGCAAATGCGATATGTGCTCCCAACGACTCGGTATTGGCGAAGCACCAGCCTGCGTTCAAGCGTGTCCAAACCAAGCTATCCGAATCGCAATCGTCGACGTCGCTACGGTCATCGCAAATACAACATCGACGAAGGCAGCCGCCTCACTCGTTTCGACGGCTCCACCCAGTCGCATCACGATTCCGACAACGACATATGTTTCCACACAATATAGTCAAGTAACGGCACAACTCCTCTCGATCGAATCGATCGAAGACAAAGCACACGAGGGACATCTTCCGCTCGTGGCCATGATTGTGCTAACCCAAGCAAGCGTCGGAATATGGCTTGTTCTAGCTGTAACAGGGTTTGTTACAGTTTTCTCAACCTACGTGTTTGCAGCTCCTTTCGCGACAGCACTCGGAGTCGTCGGAGTCCATGCTGCTTTGCTACACCTTGGTCGGCCGTGGCTTGCCTTTCGAGCATTCCTCGGCTGGAGAACGAGCTGGCTAAGTAGAGAAGCGATCGCGTTCGGACTGTTTATGAGTGCGGCCATGACTGCCACCGGTCTTCGACTTGTTCTGCCGCAGCAATTGGTCTTAAATGGGCTAGTAACGGCTTTCGTTGCAGCTACCGGTATCGTAGCGGTTACGTGCACTGGCATGATCTATATCGCAACGCGCAGAGAGCTATGGGGGCATTTAAGGACCGGAGTCGATTTCGGATTATCCATGATTGGGCTCGGACTCATCGGTGCGATCGCCAGCATGGAGGGATTGCCAAAAGGTTTGCTAGTCATCGGCGTACTGTGCAGCATCTTGGCCGCAACAGCGAAGCTACTTGATTACAAGAGAGGCAAGCCATTGAAGATTCTCTGGGAGGACTTTTCCGCACGCAGCGGTCGCGTTTTACGCACCGAACTTGCTGGACCATGGCGAGTTCTTTGGATGCTGCAGGGGATTGCTCTGATCGCGTCGGTTTCCTTACTCATGTCCGATTTTGGCAATGCGACGCCACATCTAACTTATACTATTTTGGCCATCAGTCTGTTGGCTCAAGCGATACACCGTTGGCTTTACTTTGCGTCTATTGCTTACCAACGTATGCCGGGGGCCAGCACTTGATCCCAACACTCAGCATTCCGTCACTCGTCCAAAAAACTGGCCCGCTGACCGAGCAATTGCTTCTCAAACCAAAGACCTTTGGGCTCGGTGCATTGCCAATCGCAATGATTCCAGATTCGACTACCAATATGGTTTGCGGCTACTGCTCGACAGGCTGTGGACTCAAGATCCATATCAAGGATGGTCAAGCGATCAATCTGACACCGACTGTAGACTACCCTGTCAATCTTGGAATGGCTTGCCCCAAGGGCTGGGAAGCGTTGCGTGTCTTGCAATCGGAGGATCGGGCGACGATGCCTCTCGTTCGCAATCGCGATGATGGCTCGTTACGCGAGGCGCCATGGTCGGAAGCGGTGAAGCTGTTTTGCGATCGATTTAAAGACATTCAGGCGAATCATGGCAATGACTCCGTTGCATTCATTAGCACAGGTCAGATCCCAACCGAAGAGATGGTTTTTTTGGGATCGCTAGCAAAATTTGGTATGGGGATGCTTCATGGAGATGGGAACACTCGCCAATGCATGGCAACCTCCGTTGTCGCCTACAAGCAATCGTTTGGCTTCGACGCTCCGCCGTTCACTTACTCCGATCTTGAACAATCCGACGCGTTGGTGTTTATCGGCGCTAATCCATGCATTGGACATCCGATACTATGGCAGCGTGTTTTGCGGAACAAAAACAACCCGGCATTGATCGTCGCCGACCCTCGCAAGACCGAGACTGCCATGGCAGCTACGGAACATCTCGCAATGAAGCCCAAGAGCGATATGAGTTTGCTCTATGGCTTGGCAAAAGTGTTGATTGACCTCGGTGCTGTCGACTCGCAGTTTGTGCAAAATCACACCGATGGCTTCGAAGCGTTTCGGAATCATGTTCAAAACTTCTCGGTTCTTCGCGTGTGCGACGAGACCGGAATCTCCGCCGAGCAACTCACTCGCGTTGCCCAGATCATTGCCAATTCGAAACGAACCTCGTTTTGGTGGACGATGGGAGTCAATCAATCGTATCAGGGCGTTCGAACTGCCCAAGCGATCATCAACTTAGCATTGATGACAGGCAATATTGGCAAGCCAGGGACGGGAGCGAACAGCATTACCGGTCAATGCAATGCCATGGGCTCGCGTCTGTTCAGCAATACTACCAATTTGCTCGGTCACCATGACTTTACAAATTCAATGCATCGTGAAAAAGTGGCTTCGGTATTAGACATTCCGGTGGAGCGCATCCCAACCCAAAACAGCTGGGCCTACGATCAAATCATTAGCGGAATCGAGTCGGGCAAAATCCGAGGTCTTTGGGTCATCGCGACCAACACCGCTCACTCCTGGATTCAGAGCACTCGCGCAAGAGAACTGCTTTCCAAGCTCGATTTCCTAGTGGTCCAGGACATGTACACGACCACGCAGACAGCACAGCTAGCGGACCTTGTACTGCCTGCGGCCGGCTGGGGCGAAAAGGAAGGAACGTTCATCAACAGCGAACGTCGAATTGGGGTGATCAAACGCGTCTCCAAGGCACCCGGCCAAGCGTTAGCTGACTTTTCGATATTCCGATTGATCGCAGACGCTTGGGGTTGTGGTGACCTCTTTTCGAAATGGAAGAAGGCAGAAGATGTTTTTCAAACCATGAAAGAATTGTCCCGCGACCAACCATGCGATATCAGTGGGATAAAGGACTACTCCATGCTGGACCAACACGGCGGTATTCAATGGCCTTGGTCTCTCGAAGATAGCCAACGTGACGTTGCGCCCCAGCAAGAACGCAGGCTTTTTGCGGACGGGCACTTCTTTCATAGCGATGGTCGAGCCAAGTTTATCTTTGCTGAGCCACAATCCATGCCAGAACCGGTGTGTTCGGAGTTTCCTTTTGTTTTGTTGACAGGACGCGGATCGGTCAGCCAATGGCATACCGAAACCCGTACGTCGAAGAGCCCAGTGCTGCGTTCGCTTTATCCGGCGGAACCCTACGTCGAGATTCATCCTGCGGATGCGATACGATTAACCATCCAGGCTGGTCAACAAGTCATCGTGCGAAGCCGACGAGGCGCAAGTGTGGTTCGAGCTGCGGTAACGTCCACCGTTCAAATGGGGCAGCTCTTTATGCCAATGCACGATGCCAAAACCAATCTCTTAACGCTCGAGCACGTAGACCCCTACTCGCGTCAGCCTTCGTACAAGGACTGCTCGGTGGATATTCAATCTTGGAAGCAAAATGGCTGAGGATTCGCAATCATGAACAAGCCGGAATCATTTTCGCAAGAACAACAAGCCTATCTTCAAGGCTTGTTCCTCGGTACGGATGTTTCAAGAAAGATACGCAACCTGCCAGTCATAAGCGGCTCAGGTATTGGCCTTCCCTTTTCAACGTCCAACGGAACGTCCATCAAGATAGGGGGAGGTGACCATTTCACAAATTGGCAATTGCCAGCCATTCACGCGGAGGCTCAACAGCGATTCGAAATGGCGGGAAAGACTCTTGTCGCAGAGGAAAAAGCCAAACGCGAAAAGAGTGGTCTTGGTATGTGGTCTGAAATTGGCGAGCGTGCCAGGAAGGGCGTTTTTCCAAAAGGCTCGGATGTATTCATGACCAAGTACCATGGTTTGTTCTTTGTTGCTCCAGCCCAAAATTCATTCATGTGCCGAATGCGAATTCCAGGTGGCATGCTGCGTTCGGATCAGCTCCTTGGATTGGCAAATGTCGCTGATCAATTCGCTGGCGGTTACGCAGACGTAACGACTCGAGCCAATTTCCAATTACGTGAAATCCAAGCTTGCGATGCGTTGAATGTGTTAACCGGACTCCAGGACTTGGGAATCGTCACTCAGGGATCCGGTGCGGACAACATTCGCAACGTGACTGCCAGCACATTAAGCGGTATTGATGAAACCGAATTAATTGAAACATTGCCGCTTGCTCGCGAACTGCATTATCACATCATGCATAAGCCCGAGTTGTACGGATTGCCTCGCAAATTTAATATCGCGTTTGACGGTTCCGGTCGCATTAGTTCCTTGGCCGAAACCAATGACATCAGTTGGCATGCTGTCGAAGTCACCGAATCAAGTCAAGGATTGGAGTCAGGTATCTATTTCTTGCTCGGACTAGGCGGGATTACCGGACACGGTGACTTTGCTCGTCCAACAGGTGTCTTGGCCAAGCCTGACGAATGTATTCCAATCAGTGAAGCAATACTGCGAGTTTTTATCATGCACGGCGATCGAACGGATCGGAAAAAGGCAAGGCTCAAGTATGTACTCGATGCTTGGGGTTTTGAGAAGTTTATGAACGAAGTCGAGAAGGAATGCAAGCAGACACTACGAAAAGTTAGCAACGACCGATTTATTCAACCGAATAACGTTGATAGATGGGCACACGTCGATGTGCATACGCAAAAACAATCCGGCCTCAACTATGTCGGAGTCGTGCTGCCAGTCGGACGTATTACGAGCCAGCAGTGCCGCGGTATTGCAAAGATCGCTTCGCGTTTCGGCAGCGGATCGATTCGTTTAACCGTTTGGCAAAATTTCATTATTCCAGACATTGCAAAGGAAGACATTCAGGCGGTTCAACGGGCTATCGAAGAGCTCGGACTAGATTGGCGAGCATCGAGTTTCCGGGCTGGGCTTGTCGCATGCACGGGTAGTGCTGGCTGCAAATTTGCCGCCGCCGACACCAAAAAGCATTCCATGATTCTTGCAGAGTATCTCGAAGACCGGTTCGAGCTTGACCAACCCATCAACATTCACTTCACCGGCTGCCATCATAGCTGTGCCCAGCATGCAATTGGCGACATCGGTTTGATCGCAACCAAAGTAGAAGTCGGTGAGGAGATGGTGGAAGGCTACGATGTGCTAGTCGGCGGACGAACAGGGATCGATTTCGCGATAGGGCATAAGTTGATTGAGTCGGTTGCAGTTGCTGACCTGCCGTCCGTCATCGAGTCGATTTTGGACACCTTCGTCAAGAACAGGAACGAAGGAGAGGCGTTTGCAGATTTTTCGCAACGATGCGACTCGTTTAACCCGCACAGCGGCTGGCCCATATTAGTGGCAACAAACTCATCAAACGTTCAAATGGAACGGAATCAGCCATGACCTACCAAATCGTCCCAGAATCTGCCCCGTTCAGCGTAGAACAAAGAGCTTGGCTAAATGGATTCCTCGCCGGAGTTCTTGGGGGGCTTGACCAGCAGCCAGCCCAGGACGCGAGTGCAGCAGCGTTGGCAGCCGCCGTTTCGCAGCTGTCTCCGCCATTGGGCGCTGGATCGCGTTCCGGTCAAGAGTCCGAAGAGTCGTTTCCTTGGCATGACCCATCTTTATCTATTGCGGACCGAATGAAGTTAGCGGATGGGATGCCCAAGGAGCGGCAACTCATGGCAGCCATGGCGCAGTTGAATTGCGGTTCGTGCGGCTATTTGTGCAAGACGTATTCTGAAGCGATTGCAAGCGGCACTGAAAAGAATCTAAAACTATGCTCGCCAGGCGGCAATGAAACCGCCAAGGTTTTGCGAAACCTGATGAAGGAATCTCCAACGCAAATCGCCGAGAGTGCAAATGCCGCGAGTGCAAATGGGGATGCCAAGCCAATGGAGGCTTCTCATGCCGCTCCTGGCACTCGCGACAATCCCATCCAGGCAAAGCTCATTGCAAGCGATAAGCTCAACGGATCTGATTCCGCCAAAGACACGCGACACGTCGCCATCGATCTAGATGGTTCAGGCTTAAGCTACAGGGTGGGAGATGCATTGGGACTTTGGCCAACCAACTGCGACGAGTTGGTAACCAAAGTCCTAGAGACCGCAAAGCTACATTCTTCTGCGGGGGTTTCCGCAAATGTTTCTGAAAGCGAAATGCAAACCGTAACAATCGTGGAATCGCTGGCCAGCAAATGCCTTCGCACCATTACGCCCGAATTGTTGAAAATAGCGATCGAGTGCGTGCGCAACCGACCGAAGCATAACGGGGCCATCGTTCACGATGCCGAATTGATTGCTAGACTTGAAGCGTTCAGAGACTCGGACGATTTTTTTGAATGGGATGTGCTCGAGTTTTTAGAAGCTTTTCCATCGCTACCGTTTGCAGCACAGCAGTTTGTCGACGCATTGGACGCTCAAAGGCCTCGACTGTATTCCATCGCGAGCAGCCAATCGCTGTTTCCAACTCAAGTGCATTTGACGGTTGGGCGAGTAGGGAAATCGGTTCGCGATCGCCATCGCAAAGGGGTTGCGTCGACGATGCTATCGGATCGATTGCAACCGAATTCGCCATTGCGCGTTTTCATACAACCCTCGCACGGCTTTACCATTCCGGTCGACCCAAATGCTCCGATGATCATGGTAGGTCCAGGAACGGGCATAGCGCCTTTCATTGCATTCTTGCAACAACGGCAGGTTGATAAAGCGACTGGCAGTAATTGGCTTTTCTTCGGTGATCAAAAAAAAGCCAGCGACTTCCTATATCGTGAGCAATTGGAGTCGTGGCAATCGACTGGACACCTCGCAAAATTGGATTTGGCCTTCAGTCGAGACGATGCCAGTAAAGTATATGTTCAACATCGAATGCTAGAAAAGGGTGCCGAGTTGTACGCATGGTTAGAGTCTGGCAGCTATTTCTATGTTTGCGGAGATGCGTCGAAGATGGCAGTCGACGTAGACAATGCTTTGCAAGAAGTGATTGCTATCCACGGCAAAAAATCAAAAGCGGAAGCAAAGCAGTACTTAGTCACGCTTGCCAATTCGAAACGATACGTCCGAGACGTTTACTAGGCTCAAAGGCATCATCCGGGCTAGCGAATCTCCCTATTCCGAGTTTATACTTTCGAGGCGGAAGCCGTTCCCAGAACAGGAAGACTTTAAAGTAATTTCCCCAGGAGATAAACCATGAAGTTAATCATCGCATGCATCCTACCGATGGTGTTTACGCTTGCCACGGCCCGCGCAGCCGACCGCGTACCGCTTTTTGACGGCAAAAGCTTTGCCGGTTGGGAAGGCAATACCGGCATGGTCTGGCGCATCGAGCACGGAGCTTTCACGGCCGGGGCTCTCGACAAGAAGCAAGAGAAAAACGACTTCTTAGCAACCACTAAGGAATTCGGGGACTTTGACCTGAGCTTGAAGTGGAAGCTCGAGGGCACCGAGGGATTTGTGAATGGCGGGGTACAATTCCGCTCCAAACGCATTCCAGATCATCATGAGGTCTCAGGGTTTCAAGCCGACCTCGGCGCGGGTTTGGACGGAGCGCTCTACGACGAAAGCCGGCGGAACAAGGTACTGGCCCGCCCAACTAGGGATGTATTGGAGAAAGCTCGCAAGCCACTGGGTGAATGGAACGACTACCGTATCCGTGCACAGGGGAAACGTATTCAAATTTGGCTCAACGGCTTGCAAACGGTGGACTACACAGAAACAGACGACACAATCGCAACGAAGGGCATCGTCGCAGTACAAATTCATGGCAATGCCTCGTCCATTGTGCGTTACAAAGATATCGCTATCGAAGAGCTGAGCCAGACAACGCCGACTAGTCCTCGATAGGATCGCACGCGAGAACGTTAATCGCACTACCCTTAATCCATGAAAGATAAATCATCATGAAACTTGTTCGCTATCGAGATGCTTCTGGGAAAACAAGTTTCGGTCGGAGTCACGACGATGGAAAGATAACTCGCGTCGATGGCGACATTCTCGGCGATTATAAGGATTCAGGCGACGTGGTTACCTCGGTAAAACTACTTGCACCGATCGAACCCCGCGACATCCTTTGCATCGGACTCAACTATCGAAAGCACGCTGCCGAGGGAAACAAGCCCATTCCAGAGTACCCGGTTGTATTCATGAAGAACCTAGGCACCCTACAGAACCCAGGCGATCCGATAATCCTGCCGAGGCGATTGCGAAGTGACGCGGTAGACTACGAATGCGAATTGGCTGTCGTGATCGGTCGCGAGTGTTACAACGTACCCAAGGCACGGGCGCTGGAATACGTACTGGGCTACACCTGTGCAAACGACGTGAGTGCTCGCGACTGGCAAATTGAAAAAGGGGGTAGCCAATGGTGTCGAGGAAAGACATTTGCTACCTTCTGTCCAATAGGACCCTGGATTGTGACTCGGGATGAAATTCCCAATCCGAACGAGCTAGCCATTAAAACGGTGCTCAACGGTCAAACGATGCAGGACTGGAACACCAACGACATGATTTTCGACGTGCCGACTCTGATCGAGTTCCTGAGTGGCAGTACACGTTTGTTGCCCGGCACGCTCATCCTCACGGGTACACCGCACGGAGTCGGTGCAGCACGCAAACCACCGGTTTTTCTTATGCCGGGTGATAGTGTCACGATAGAGATCGGCAGTATCGGGGCGCTCACCAACCCTGTTGTCGAGGAGGTCTAATCGACACGTGCGATCCATGGAGCTGGAATAAAGCAAACTCTGAGTCCCATCAGAGCTCTAACGCCCTGCTGCTAATGAATAATACAGGCTAGCCGAGCCAGGCCGCAGAAAATCACCAAGCGCCTGAGCTGATAAAAATACAAGCCCGACGCGCAAGCGAGGGATGAACGGTTCCGACCGCTCGCTTGCGCGTCGGGCTTGTGAAACCTTTCCTGCATTACAAATCCGCCGTCCTAAAACTGCAAGGCGAACGCTCATTTCCGATTTGACATAGTCTGAATGCTCGACAAATCGATCTGTCCCTGGTTCCATGTTTTACTGTCCGACGCAGCAGCCATGAGTTGCTTCAGCTTTGCTTCCGGCAATGGTTCACCGGTTGCCTCCTTCCCAGGACAACTTCCCCAACGAAAACTCGGTCCCGATCCTGCTGTTTGAATCTCAAGCACCCATTTTGTTTTCCCAGGTTGCTTGGAACCGTATACCATCACGCGTGAGATTTTGGCCGCTTCACGATACGGGAGCAGCAAACTGCATAAGCCAGCCGCTTCCTTAATTCGCGGATCGCTAAAGGCCTTTCCTTCATTCCCGTTGGTATCTACCGGAGCACCGCTTGCGAATATGGTTATATATTGCGGGACATCCGAAGGGGTGAAATTGTCCGCCGCCAATAATACCGCTTCAGCATCAACGGGCAAAAAACCTTCCTGACTTTGTCCGCTGGCTTTGTCGATTAATTGGCAATGGACCATGGCGACTGGAATGCGATACTCGAGATTGATCACCACTCCACCTGCCATTTTTTCTACACGGTGTGTCTTGCGGACGCAAGGATGTGCATCGAAGACTCTTGCCAATACCTCCGGTGTCTTTCCATCCAATAAAGAAAGCCGAGAAAGCGAACTGCCATTGAAAACTTCGTCTAAAACGTTTGTTTTCTTAAGCCACGCAGGCTGGGGTGTGATGTGGATGTTTTCCTTTTTAAGGCCATAGTAGGCCATGTCCAGCTTGTGCGCTCCGTAATAAAGCCAACCAAAATAGCCGACGACGCAAAGCAATGAGGGTCCAACCATGCTAAGAATCGCTGTTCGCGGAATGGATCGAATCCACGATACTAAATGATTCCAGAAAATGGGTTGTTGACGCGGTTGCGAATTCACTTCCGCTGTAGCCATTCGTTTTTAGCCTCTGGTTGTTTCGATGACCGTTGTTACCAATCGCTGGTGTAAAGCGTGGAACTTACCAGATCTGCAAATGCAACTGCAATTGCACTCCTGTCCGATCCTGAACTCCGTTTCGAACGCGTTCCAACAACGTTAAGACCTGAGTACTCGTAGCGCCATCGCTGGTAAACAGGTAATTTGGGTAGCTTGAGCTGAGTCGTACCGCGCCCTCAATTGCACCGTTAAACCCAGATTGCTGCAACAACTCGGACGCCTTATAACCATCCGGGTCAACGAAAGCGATGGCCGCTCGCTCTGGAAAGCTCGGTTGCTTGCTTCGTTTTACGATCCAAAATGTTTGCTCGCGTTTCGTGAGACCGCGAATTTCACCAGGCTCCAAATAAAACGTCGCTTCTAGAATCACCAGTTCATCCAAACTGCTCACGCGGTGAGAAAAGGCCAATTCCGCCCCACGAACTTCTACCACTTTTCCATCTTTGGTTAGCAGCTTAGCCGAATGCACCACATGTCCAATATCGCCATCGTCTGTCCCTGCATTGCATCGCAATGCTCCCCCCACGGTGCCTGGGATTCCGATAAGATGCTCGAGACCACCAAGACCAGCGCCGACACTAAATGCTATCAAATGAGACAGCTTAGCCCCGGCACCACATACAATCGCGTTATCAACCCGCCTCATTTGTCCAAAAGCAGGTGATGTCAAGCTAAACGTGGCCCCGTCAAAACCCGACTCCCGTAGGAGTAGATTGGAACCACCCCCCAATACTCGCATTGGAATAGTGGCAGCAGCACAACACTGAACCGTTGCAATTAATTGTTGTTCATCGTTCGGTTCGACTAGATAACGTGTCGATCCGCCAATTTGCAGCCAAGTGAAGGGTGCAAGCGATTGGTTTTCTCGAATTATTCCTCCGAAAGAGCTCAGAACACTCATATCAAGTGAACCCATTTCCCACCTTTTCTGAAACCATCCTATCGAACACGACAATCATTCGTATTTCGTCGCATCCTTGTGATTTCAAAAATTGGATCATGAATCCCCGTTTAACGCCAGAGCCGTGCCGTTCCCAGGCTGGAGCCTGGGAACGAATTCGAAAGTCAAAACAATCCGGGGACTACCTCCGCAAAGGAAGAATCTCGGACGCCTTGCGAATAAGTTCCTTAACCCGCCGCTCGCTCTGCATGCCGGTTAACGAAAAACGTTTCCAACCCTGATCACCTTCGCAAAACACAACGATTTGTGGCAAGGTGTTTCCCTGCATGACTTGTTGTGCGATTTCTGGTTGAGTGTCTTTATCAACTTGGGTAAAGACAACCTCCTTGAAATCTCCCGCACCCTTCATGGAATGGATCGTCTCCGATTTCATGGTTCGGCAAGCCGCGCACCAATTGGCACCGACCAACACAACCAACGGTTTCTTCTCTTCCTGGGCTTTACGATAGGCTGCATCGTATGGAATTTGCTCGTCCGACGTGGACGGAGCACTCAAAACAGCCAAAAGCGTCAATGCTGCAACGTGCAACATATGGGACCTCTTTCCTGGTTAGGCAATTCAAAAATCATCACCTGAAGCTGCGAGGTCCATCTCGCCGCCCACGAATATCCGTTCGCGAACGTGCAGGCAAGTGCGATGTTGCCAGCTGATCCCATTGCAAAAAGTCAGGATGAGCATCGGAGTCCTAACCCTAAAAACTGTTAAAGTTTGAGGGTTAGGCAAGATCAGCCAGCGTCCGATAAGTTGGCAGAGTATAGGCCTCCAGCCTGCCCCTGCAACCGCTTGACCCGCGTGATGTGTGCTAGCATCGCCTTTCCCAATACCACAACTGGTGACAAATTGACGCATTTTGATTATTGACTATCCCAACCGTCTAGATAGCTAGCAAATCCAGTAAATCTTTACAATCGCAAGACTTACGGCCCCGTCGAAAACCACCCAAAAGAAGGTGTCTAAGCAATCCTAAAGAGGGGTTTAAAAATGCGGTTT
>CAMDKL010000062.1 GCA_945900945.1 Pirellula staleyi DSM 6068 | reverse complement strand
AGCTCCAACCTCATTCGGGTCGAAAATATCGCGTCGATTCTGCCTAGCCATAATGGCCTCCCGCAATTGCAAACCGGATCGAAATGAACTGAACAGGATGAAAGTTTAACAAAATATGGGAGTCGGTACAATATATATATATGGATGGCCCTTTGGACTTTGGCTTTGGACTTTGGACGCTTTGGACGATGGCGCTGTGGACGGACTTCAGCCAGCCACTCAATTTTACGGAAAACCGAAACTTTGGCGGTTGTCGAGAGGCCGTTTCTGATTAGTGCGGTTGTAGGGAATATACTAGATGATTTACTCGTAAAAGACAGAGTAGTGGAGTGCGTAAGAGTAGAAGATCGATGCGGTTGGAGAGCTTAGAGGGAAGGTCCCTCATGGCCGGAAATGTATTTGCAACTATCAGGCTAGGAAGCCTGAATATTGAAGGGGATAGCAAGGCAAATGAGATCGCTGTAGTTGATCTGGGCGGGGGCAGAGTCCAGGTTACTGGGCAAAATGGGACCAAAGTGAATGGTCTTTCGAGCCTAATCGTTACCGGAAATACGACCGATTTCAAAGCGGATCTAAAGGGTGGCAACGATATTATCTCGTGGCGCGGAATCGAGAGTCACGTTGTTCCGCGGTTCAGCATTGAAGCCGGAATCGGTGATGATTCCGTCTTTGTCGACCATTTGTTCGCCGGTCGTGCGAAAGTTGAAGGGGGGCTTGGCAATGATGTTATTGAAGTCTTGAATGCGAAAGCAGCGATTCTCGAAATCGAAACCCAAGCTGGGGACGATACGGTTCGATTCGGTAGCCCTAGCGTCGTTTCAAACGTCGCTGTTTTGAAGCTGAAGATAGAGACCGGACTCGGCAACGATCAGGTGCAAGTTCAAAATTCGAACTTCAACGCGACATCTGTAAAAATTGAACTGGGCGGCGGAGACGACAGAGTTTTCGTTAATAGAATTCGCGGCAACGCTTCTCTTGACGTATCTGGCGGATTCGGAACCGATGCGGTTATCTTAGAGGATTGCGTATTCCGCGATATGGACATTGAACTTGGAGCTGGCGACAGCGACGATTTGAGGATCACTCGCGTGACGTCAAGCAGGACCAAACTGAGCGGTGGTCTTGGAATTGCGGATAAACTGACGATCGTAGATTCCGCGCTCGGTTCGCGAATGCGTTCTGGGTTCGAAATCTAACAGATTCCCTCGATCTAAATCCGACATTGGCGAGGCGCTATGCCTCGCTAATTTTTTGGCAGTCAATACACAAGTGAATCGAAACTATGCAATGAAGGGGGGCCTGGGTGGGGGTCAGTTTCGGGATTCGGTTCTAGTTTCTTTTCAATGGCCTTTTCTGGCGAACCGCTTCGCTTGATTGTTCCATTCGCTTGGCACCTCGCCGTATCAAGTTTGAGGTGATGTCGGGATGATTCAATCCAAATCGATCGGACAATTCTCGCAACGTTGCACAAGTATATCGACGACACAGATAGGCTCCCATATCGCGACCGGCAGCACCACTGCGAAATGCGACGTATTCATCTGCACTTACGGCGTACTGCGACGCTGTCGCTGTCAATAATCAATTCCCTTGGAGAGCTCTACACTAAAGGAGTCCAGTGGGAGGATAGTCCGCAAAAGCGATAACATGATTTTTGCTGCGATTATGCGCTAGAATCACTTACGCTAGGATGAGTATTGGATTTCTTGGGTTGATCTCGCCGCTGCCTTCATCATGTTGCCGTTGCTTTTGGCAAGAGTTCAATGGGCGACGGTTGGACAGAGAAGCGATACGGAAATACTTGCCCGGTATAAAAAGACTAGAAACCTATGTTATAACGGTAGGGCCGACAGTGATTATCCGCACGATGCTTAGGTTTTTGCCTCCGCAAGGAATACCGCGTATGCTAGTATGACATGTATGAATTCCGCTTTGCTGCGGTTAATTCTCAGCCCCGCCTTTCGCCTACCACAGGTCCAGCCAATAACATGTCCTTTAACCGCTTTGCTTGGAGCGTTGCTATCGTAGCGATTGTGCTCTATGAGCTGGGTTCCGCCCAGGCGCAAGAGCTCTCATTCGAGCGACATATTCGCCCGATTTTGAGGCAATATTGCTTTGATTGTCATGGCGCTGCGGAAAAGAAAGAAAGCAACCTCGACCTCAGACTAGTCCGGTTTATGAAACTGGGTGGCGATTCTGGGTCTGCCGTCGAAGTTGGTAAAGCCAACGATAGCCTTTTGATACAACGCGTAGTCGACGGTGAAATGCCACCCGGCGAAACGCATTTGCCGGCTGCTCAATTGGAAGTACTAAGAAAATGGATCGATGAGGGTTCAAAGACCGAACGCCCCGAACCCGAACAGATCGGGCCTGGCGTTCCAATCACACTCGAGGATCGCGACTATTGGGCCTTCCGCCCGATTGTGAGACCTCAAGTCCCAGAATTTCCATTGAACGAACGGATCCGCACACCGATCGATGCCTTGTTGACGCAAGCGATGCCCTCAGGATTGAGCCTGTCTGAGGATGCGGATCGAGCGACGTTGATCCGTCGTGTCTACTTCGATCTTGTCGGCCTACCACCCAGCATGGACGAGTTTGATCGATGGACCAGATCGACCGACGCGAATTGGTTTGAACAACTTGTGGATGCGTTGCTCGAATCACCGCAATATGGAGAGCGATGGTCTAGGCACTGGCTCGATGTCGCAGGCTACGCCGATTCGGAGGGGCAAACCACTGCGGATGCAGTACGGCCTTGGGCGTGGAAGTATCGCGATTACGTGATTCGGTCGCTCAATGCGAACAAGCCCATAGACCGCTTCATCGTGGAGCAATTGGCAGGCGATGAACTTGCTGGAGCGCGACAAGGTGATTGGACCGCCGAGCAAATTGAATTGCTGACCGCCACTGGGTTCCTCACCATGGCCGCCGATGGGACTGGCGCCGGAGACAACAGCCTAGAAGCTCGCAACAAAGTCATCGCCGACACGATAAAAATCGTAAGCTCGTCACTGCTGGGTCTCAGCGTCGGATGCGCTCAATGCCATGACCATCGCTACGATCCCATTTCGCAACTGGACTACTACGCGATGCGAGCGGTATTCGAACCCGCGTTCGACTCTCAGCAATGGCGAGTCCCTGACGCCCGTCGAATATCGCTTTATACGATCGGCGATCGAGAACAATCTGCTGCGATCGAACTAGAAGCTCAAAAGATTACCGAAGAGCGAACCGCTAAGCAGAAAATTTTCATGGCCGAAGCACTCGACAAAGAATTGCTGAAATACGAAGAGCCGCTTCGAACGGAACTTCGAACCGCCTACGAGAAATCCGAGAAGGAGAGATCGGCTGAGCAAACCGCACTCCTCAAAAAATTTCCAAGCGTCAACATCACTTCTGGCGTCTTGTATCAGTATCTTCCTAAAGCTGCAGAAGAACTAAAAACATTTGATGCCAAGATTGCAGAAACGCGAGCCCGCAAACCCAAGGAAGAGTTTCTGCGAGTCATGACGGAAATCCCTGACCGTGTCCCCGATACGCATTTGTTTCATCGAGGAGATCATCAGCAGGCGAAGCAAAAAGTATTGCCGTCCGATTTGACCATTGCAGCGGCGGAGGGAGAGTTACCATTGTTGCCAGAACGAGACACGAGACTGCCGACAAGCGGTCGGAGGTTGGCTTATGCTGGCTCTTTGACCAGCGGAAAACACCCCTTGGTCGCTAGGGTCCTCGTCAATCGCATTTGGCTGCATCATTTTGGACAAGCGATTGTTCCGACCCCTTCCGAATTTGGAAAGCTTGGTATGGTTCCAACACATCCGCTGTTGCTGGATTGGCTCGCGGATGAGTTCATGCGTAGCGGCTGGGATTTGAAACAACTCCATCGTTCAATCATGACATCCACGGCATGGCGTCAAAACTCGATGCGAGATCCATTGAAATCCGCCATGGATGCAGAGAATGTTTACTACGGGCGCAAGTCGATTCAGCGATTGGATGCCGAAGTGATTCGCGATCGAATGTTGGTTGCGTCCGGCACGCTTGAGCCGAATTTGTTTGGCCCTCCGGTGTCTATCAAAGCGGATGAGACCGGCCAAGTGATCGTCGATGGCCAGCAGAAACGACGCAGTCTGTATCTCCAAGTGCGTCGTTCCCAACCGGTAGCCATGTTGCAAAGTTTCGACGCCCCAGTGATGGATGTCAATTGTGAAAGGAGGCCCGTGTCGACCGTAGCAACACAATCCTTGATTTTAATGAATGGCGAATACACTTGGCAGCAAGCCGATTTAGTAGCTGCTCGAGCTATGAGCGAAGCAGTGCCTCTAACCACCGAACAACTTGAAAATCAGTCAGAGCTTCACGGACTGGTAACAGACATTAGCTTTGTCGATTTGCCACCGCAAATGCATTTGGCTTGGCGGCTAATCTATTGTCGACCACCGACGAGTGTCGAGTTCAAACTCTCGCTGATACATGCCGCTAATCAATTGCAAGCGATCAAAAACGATCCGCGTGGAATTGCGCCAGGTTCCAACATTTCGAAGCAGGTTTTGGTCAATTATTGTCACGCGTTGCTGAACTCAAACGAATTCGTATACGTCGATTAGGAGCAGATGAAGTATGGGAATCTTTGGTCGCCGACAGTTTTTGGCAGAGAACGCGATGGGAATTGGATCCATTGCGCTGACTTGGTTGTTGCAGCAGGAGCAAGGCAAGATGCCGAAGGCGATTGCTTTGGCAAAGCCGCACAACGACTTGCTCCCGCGACGGACGCATATCGAACCCAAGGCGAAAGCCATGATCTCCTTGTTTCAGCATGGCGGTCCTTCGCACATGGATTTAACGGACCCCAAGCCCGAGCTTACCAAATACAGCGGCACCGATTACAAAGAGGACATCCACTTTAGCTTTGTGAATGAAGCCAGTAAGAAACTATTTGGAAGTCCCTTTAGGTTTGCGGCGCACGGGCAGTGCGGCACGGAGATTTCTGAACTGCTGCCTCACACGGCCGAAATC
Organism: Pirellula staleyi DSM 6068; assembly: GCA_945900945.1. Lineage (GTDB taxonomy): Bacteria > Planctomycetota > Planctomycetia > Pirellulales > Pirellulaceae > JBKCUI01. The sequence goes on along the minus strand of CAMDKL010000062.1, from coordinate 27,503 downwards.
GTCGATGACATTTGCCTGATCCGCAGCATGCACACCGGTGCCAATGGTCATGAGGTCTCGATACGCTACTTTCACGGTGGAATCCCAGGCGTGTTAGGGCGTCCGACGTTGGGTTCGTGGTTGGTTTATGCGCTCGGATCCGAGTCGCAGAATTTGCCCGCGTACATGGTGTTGACGGATCCAGGCGGTTTGCCTGTGGATGGGGTTACGAACTGGTCGAATGGTTTTATGCCTGCGATGTTCCAAGGGACGGTCCTGCGACCCAAAGAGCCACGCATTCTCAATCTTGAACCACCACCGCACGTGCGAGGCAAGTTCCAGGAGCAAAATCTCGCATTTCTGCAAGACTTGAATCGCCGTCATCTTGAAACGCATCCAGGCGAATCGGAGTTAGAGGCACGGATCGCGAGTTACGAGTTGGCAGCCCGTATGCAGACAGCCGCAGCCGAGGCCCTGGACGTCGAAAAGGAGACCGCAGCAACGCACCGAATGTACGGACTCGATGCTCCTGAAACAAAGGAATATGGCACTCGCTGTTTGATTGCTCGCCGGCTAGTGGAACGGGGAGTTCGCTTCGTTCAATTGTTTCACAGCGGACAGCCTTGGGACAACCATAGCGGACTTGTTAAGGGCCTCACTTCGATATGCAAAAAAACCGACAAACCCGCCGCAGCCTTGGTCAAGGACCTAAAGCAACGGGGCATGTTGGATTCGACGGTAGTGCACTGGGGGGGTGAGATCGGTCGACTACCAGTAACGCAAGAGCACGGTTCGCCCGAGAAAGCGGGCCGAGACCATAACGGTCAGGGCTTTAGCATTTGGCTGGCAGGTGGCGGATTTCAAGCTGGCATGGCATTTGGAAAGACGGACGAGTTTGGTCATCGGGCAGTGGAGAACATCGTTACACCCAACGACTTCCAAGCGACACTACTGCATCAGTTTGGATTGAAACATGAAGAAACGATGTACATCCACAGCGGCCAAGAGCAGATCATCACCAATAAACGCCCCGCGCGAGTAGTCAACGAAATCATTGCTTTTGCTTGACGACTTTCCTCGCATCTATTTCAGTGCGGCAACAAAATGCGGAAATCTAGTTCTCGCCGATCATACAGGGGCCTTAATTGAGACGAAACGCAACAATCATCTATAAAATATCGCGCCACGAAAGCTAAAACCAATCAACTTTTTGCAGGGATTTACCGCTTGTCGGTAATCGCTTCCAAATAAATATGTGAAATTTGAAATAGCACGTTGACAAAGTCGTGTCGTATCATTCAACTGACGTTTAGTAATTCACATGGTGTCGCTCTATGATATCCGTATGGAATGCGATCCAAAAACTCAGTTTAGGGAAATTGTCAGATGAGAATTTTAGGCAGGTTAGCGTTAGTAGTTGCTGCTTAGTGTGTCATCCCTCTAAAAGGAGATTCTGGTTCAGCGTTAGGAGCGACTGTCGAAGATGAAATTGTTGAAGTAGTAGCTGATCCATGCGGTTGCGATCAGGATTTTAATAGTAAAGTCGAGGCAGCAAATGCGATCTACGCCGGGATTGAGAATGCGGCCCAAGCAGCGTTTTTTGCCGAGGAAATCCGTTTAAATGCCGTGATGCAGGCCGTAGTGTTCGGCGACAACTAGATATCCGCATTAGCGACTACTATGTATTATCGAGAGATTATGAAAAAGGAATCCGACGTCAACTCCCAACAATGCGTGTTCGGCGTCGCAAATGACGAGTTAATGCTAGCCAATTCCGTCGAGGCATTTGAGATGGCTTATGAAATGTCAATAAGCAATGATGATCCGTTGGCGGAGTCGATTGAGTACAGATTGATGCGTCAACGGATCAAGTCGCAATTAAGAGGACGGGAATGCAGCCTGATACAGTATCAGAACACAATTGAATCATTGGTTTCGATATACGAAATGGCAAAGCGAACTGAGTATTTGAGTCCGCGTCCAGGGATAACTGGACCTTTGGGTTCATGGCTTGCGTCGTTTAACGGCAATCAATTGCCGCCGTTTGAGATTATTTCAAAGTACCTTGCTCCCGCCGGAGCTTTTTTAAGTGAAGAAGCAAACGATTTGCATTATTCCGTCTTTTGGTTAAGACGCGACTGATTGTGATATGTCCGGCTGAGGACAGCCGGACGTGCGTGATTTGCTAACCGATCTGATTTCTAGCGTCGGCGGAACAGCGGGCCGGCATAGCGAGCGCCGTCACCGAGTTCTTCTTCGATGCGAAGCAACTGATTGTACTTGGCCATGCGATCGGATCGCGAAGCGGAGCCTGTCTTGATCTGTCCGCACGACATCGCAACTGCTAAGTCAGCGATCGTCGAGTCCTCGGTTTCACCGCTGCGGTGGCTCGAAATACTTGTGTAGCCGTTTCGGTGGGCCAACTGAATCGCTTCGATGGTTTCAGTCAGCGTTCCGATTTGGTTGACCTTGATGAGAATGCTGTTTGCAATCCCCTCGTCGATTCCGCGTTGCAACCGATCCGTATTGGTTACAAACAAATCGTCCCCCACGAGCTGTACTTTGTTGCCAACCTTTTCGGTCAGTTTCTTCCACGATTCCCAATCGTCTTCGGAGCAACCATCTTCGACGGAACAGATTGGATAGTTGTCAACCCAGTTAGCTAGGAAGTCGACCATTTGATCGCCCGACAGTTGTTTGCCATCGATCGTGTACTTCTTTGTCTTCGCGTCGTAAAACTCGGTTGCGGCCACATCGAGCGCGATAAAGACTTGCTTACCCGCTTCGTAGCCAGCCCGTTGGATCGCGTCCATGATCAAATCGAGGGCTTCTTGATTGCTTCCGAGATCCGGTGCGAAACCACCTTCATCGCCAACGGCTGTGTTGAGTTTCTTTTCGCTGAGGACTTTCTTTAGGTTGTGGAAGATTTCGGTACCAGCTCGCAAAGCATCGGTGAATGTCTCGAAACCGAGAGGCATGACCATAAACTCTTGAACGTCGACCGAATTGTCAGCATGTTGGCCACCATTGACGATGTTCATCATGGGAGCAGGCAGCAAGTGGGCGCCAGCCCCACCAAGGTAACGGTAGAGCGGTTGGTTGGTGAAAACCGCTGCGGCTTTGGCGGTTGCGAGCGAGACGCCTAAGATCGCGTTTGCGCCCAAGTTCTTTTTGTTGGATGTTCCGTCGATTTCGCGGAGCAATTGATCGACGCCGCGTTGATCCATTGCATCGGCACCGATCATAGCATCAGCGATCTGGGAGTTGATATTGTCGACAGCTTGCAGGACCCCTTTTCCCATGTACATGGTCTTGTCGCCGTCGCGAAGTTCCCAAGCTTCGTGAGCGCCTGTGCTAGCACCGCTGGGAACCGCTGCGCGACCCATGGAGCCATCGACGAGCGTCACGTCCACTTCGACGGTGGGGTTGCCTCGCGAGTCAAAAATTTGGCGACCGCGGATATTTTCGATCAAACTCATGAAATACCTTTAAAAACTGGGTTGTTGAAAACATAGGACCCCTGCCCCAACTGGGTGGGCCACGAAATGGGATATCGATTCCGAGCGGCCGACATTTTACCCATCGTTGTGGCGTTGGCCACCGCAAAAACATCAGCAAATCCAGCTCTTCCACACTCCTTGCAATCTCGAATTATTTTGCATTTTTCTTAGCGACTCCGAGTTTCTCCAATTGGTCTGCCAAGTCTTTGCCATGCGTCTCCGTGTTTACTTTGGACTCGACGGCAAGAATTTTGCCATCCTTGCCTATAATAAATGTGTGCCGACTTGCTTTTGAACCGTCGGGGCTCAGGATGCCAAACATCGTTGCGTTGGCGCCCTTTGGGTCACAAAGGATCGGATAGTCGAGTTCGAGGCTCTTCGCAAATTCCCCATTCTTAGCAACGGGATCGGTGCTCGCAGTAAAGTACGCGACGTCGTATTTCTTCAGTAACTCACCGGACTCCTTCATCGACTTGCATTCCTTGGTACAGCCACCGGTAAAGGCCCTTGGGAACCAAGCGATGATGACGGCTTTTTTACCTACAAAGTCTTTTGCTTTGTAGGTCTTGCCGTCGCTGCCCTGCATGTCAAAATCCGGTGCGGTGTCACCTACCTTTGGGATCTCGGCAAAGGAGCTAGCGGGAAGTATCGAAAAACAAGTTGCAACGGTAACGAGTGCACATCCAAACAAAGTTCGCATGATGAAGTACCTTTAAACAGGGAGTACGGAGAGGGGGGCTGGGTGGGATTCGGGCAAACTCAAGTATATCCCACGTAGGTCAGCCTGTCCTCAGGCTGACAAGTCCGACATGAAAAAATAAAATTCGTGGAACCCTTGTTTAGTGTCCGGCTGAGGACAGCCGGACCTACGTGACCGGACCTACGTGACCGGACCTAGATGAATTGCAATTCTTACGCAACTCACGCATTCTTTTCGATGATCAACGTCACCGGGCCATCATTGGTCAGAATCACTTGCATGTCGGCCTGAAAAATTCCTTTCGCAACAGGGACCCCAGTACCTCGGACGCACTCGCAAAAGATTTCGTACAATTCATTTGCGATGGCCGGCGAGGCCGCAGAATCGAAGCTTGGGCGACGGCCACGGTTGCAATCGGCGTAAAGCGTGAATTGGCTTACAATCAACATGGACCCGCGAACATCTTGTACGCTCAAATTCATTTTTCCTTGATCGTCTGAGAAGCCTCGCAAATGAACGCAGCGATCCGCAACGTACTGAGCAATGTCCTGGGTATCCCCGATGCCTATCCCAAGCAATACGAGCCAACCGTGATCGATCTGGCCTACGATCTGGCCAGCCACTTCGACGCGGCTGGATAACACTCGTTGCAAGACTGCTTTCATATTTCAGGCTCAGTAAGCTCCCAACTTATTTCAATCATACAGGTCGGATTTTTCCCAAAAGCATATCCATTTTGGCTCCGAACCGGTTCCAGGTAGTTGGACGGGTGCAATCTTTTTTTCACGCGGAGTCCGCGGAGTCGCGGAGATGATGGCTTGAACTATCAACTATTCCACAGCGATTAACGGTTGCACGACTCGATTTAAATAGGTCACAACTTTCACCACTGGATTTTCTTTCTTCTGCGGAAGCCTATAATGGTTGTCTCGCAAGCTATTGTTTTGACGCAACAAAAATGAGACTCCAATTATGTGCCTGGTCAACCCGCTTTGCTAGCTCAACCCAGTTTATGCGTGATCAACATTGAAACGCCTGCCCTCGAGGTAGTTAATCTTTGGAAAAAGTACGGCAGCAACCAAGCATTGAGCGGGACCTCCTTTGCAGTCGCGCCGGGTGAACGGCTCGCGCTCTTGGGCCCCAACGGAGCCGGCAAAACAACACTTATCCGTTCCATGTGCGGTCGAGTGCGGCCGGATGAGGGACAAGTGCACTTGTTCGGTCGCTCCATTCGCGACCCAGATGTTCTTCTGCAATTGGGTGTCGTCCCTCAGGATCTTGCCATCTATTTAGACCTCACGGCCAAAGAAAATCTAGAGTGCTTTGGTCAGCTGCACGGGCTTCGATCGCGTCGATTGCGAGAACGTGTCTCCTGGGCCTTAAAATGGATCGGTTTGGAGGATCGGGCCAATGAGTTGACTAGCCGATTCTCAGGCGGCATGAAACGTCGCGTCAATATCGCTTGCGGTGTATTGCATCGACCCAGCATTCTACTTCTGGATGAACCGACCGTTGGAGTAGACCCTCAAAGCCGTCAACGCATCTTTGATATGCTCGATGAACTGAATCAGCAAGGCACCAGTATCGTCCTGACCACGCATCATCTCGATGAAGCCGAAACTCGAAGCGATCGGATCGTCATCATCGATTACGGCAAGGTCGTTGCGGACGGATCCATTGAGAAATTGATTGCTACGACCATCGGTGCCCGTCGCGAAGTGGCTATCGAAACGAGCGGCATTCTTGTCGCCGCTCCACGTGGTTTGGAATGGAACTCCGCACGCAATCGATTTGTCTGTTTTGTTGACAATGTTGTCGAAGAGTTGCCAGGCATACTAGAACGAATTCAACAAGTTGGTGGTACCATCACTGACTTGGAGGTGCATCAACCTAATTTACACCATGTCTTCTTGCACCTAACTGGCAAAGAGCTCCGCGAGTGAATGCACCTACCGATCAATACCGAGCTTGAAAATCGGCTCATAGCTCATTGATGCGGTTTATTGCGTTACTCCAAAATCGCCGCGACTATCGCGCCATATGCTGTGAATATGATTGGCTATATTGCCAGCGGCGTCAGGCTGTGTATTGACGAACTCGATCAAGAACGATGGACCTTGAACTCGATAGGCATGACCAACACCCGCCTGCAACGCACCTTCCCACGAAAAATGAACCGCGTCCCAACCACCCGTACTTTGAATGGCTTGACGTCGATCGTCAGCTACTTCGTCGGTTACTGCATTGATGTATTCGTTGACAAGATCCTTCAGCAGCGACTGCTGTGGAGGTGAAAGCTTTGAAAAAGGAATTCCAACTGGGGACTCCTTGGGTGGCTGTTGGACTCCTAGCGTTCTATTTTCTTTAGGTGCTTTATCCGCAATGACAGCGATGCTGCGCTGTTGTTCGGATAACGACTGAACAAGTTCAAACGCTAACGTCTCCTCGAGCCGCAACATACGAGTACCAACCGCGATTCCCGATTTGTTTTCTGTCCGTACAACGGCTGGATTCGCCGCAAAGGCTTGTGGTGTCGAAGAAACAACGCGATCACCATCCATCAGGAAATTTAGCGACAGATGGTGCCCCTCAATGCTCAGCCCCCATTTTTTGCCGGCTTGAGGAGTTCCGAAAACTGTAAAGTAATATCTCGTTGGATCTCGCAAGGGACTATTGGTTTTGCCCGCCTCAAGTTCCTTCAAAAAGTTCTCCATATTCATGATTTGGGTCGATTTGCGATAACCGATTTCGCTCAAGACGCTTCGCAGCAATGCCGTTGCCGCTTGACGCTGGCTATCGTTCATTTCATTAAGCTGTAGACCTTTACGCTTGTCCTTCGGGATAATTTGCCAATCTTGGCGTTCCGGGCTATCGACGGGCATAATCGCTTTGCTTTTTTGCGAATCATTCAACGATGCAACCAATGCAGCCGCTGCAGTTGCAGCCTTTTCGGTTACTCCGCCGACTTTGTAAAAGCTATGACCAAATTGATAAACGCACAAAACACTCGCGCACGTCATCGCAAATACAAATCGTTTTACACTCATGTTCAAGCTCTTAGGTTGGAGAAATCTCGTTAGGATTTTGGTGGGTTGGAGGATTCTAGAATTCTCATACGAGTCCAATCGATTTGCTCGTACATGTCCTATAGAACACTTTCATTGCAGCTCAGTATAACAAGAACTGAAGCAATGGGAAAACGGGGACCTAATGTTTCCCGTGATCTTTTCCACGTGGATCGTTGGGCAGATGCTGTTGATCACGATGAAAATGTAGTTTTGGCATTGCCTCAAGCAGTGCCGTCACACCGTCTTCAGTGCTATGACCGCCGTCTAGATAAAAAGATTCTAGGTGTTCCATACGATACAGATGCTTAAGCCCCACGTCTGTAATTGGAACGTCGATAAGATGTAAAAACCTGAGCGACCTCATTTTCACAACCGTTTCAATGGCCGAGTCGCTCAAATTCGGACTTCCTATTCGTAACAAGACCAGTTCATTCAACAGTGGCCATTCCCTTATTCCTTCGTCGGAGATGATGCAGTTTGGCAAATTAATCGACGATAATTTGGGAAGATTGCCGATCGCTCTTGCCGACGGATCTCCGACAGTCGCTTTCTCAAGTCGAATTTGTCGAAGGCCATCGAGGCTTGACAATACATCCGCGATTTTGTCCGATACGTCCGCATGTGTCAGTGCAAGTATTTCAAGTCCTCTTAGTCCGCGGAGCTGTTCGAATCCCGCTTCATCAATAGTTGCGCTCGATCGAATTTCGCTTGAAATCCCTTGCTGAACAGCCAATACTTGTTCAAGCATCGAGGGTTTGGGCCGTTCTTCCGTTCGTTCGGTCTTTAAACCGCAACCGCATTGAGCGCAAATCAATGCGCTAGCCAGCAAAGCGCAGACTTGTAGGAATGGAATACGACAAAACATTTTCAGCATTCGTTGGTTGTTGCGGTTGCTTTTCGCATTGGCTTTGCATGGCCATTGCTCTTTGTGTTAGCCCGACATCCTTGACAATCAGGAGCACCTAACATTTAAGTTTGCAGTTCTTTAACTGAGTACTTCTTTTACGACTTTGGCTGGCTGGACGCCGGTTAGGCGGAAATCGAGACCCTGCGAGCGGATGCTTAGTCGTTCGTGATGAAGTCCCAGTTGGTGTAAAATTGTCGCGTGGATGTCGCGCACGTGAACGGAATGATCGATCGGTCCGAATCCAAATTCGTCTGTTTCCCCGAAACTAAAACCTCGTTTAAAGCCACCCCCGGCGAACCACATCGTAAATGCGTCGATATGGTGGTTGCGCCCGGTCGATTCGCGAACTTCGCCCATCGGTGTTCGGCCAAATTCGCCACCCCAGACGACGATCGTATCGTCGAGCAATCCTCGCCGCTGCAAGTCGAGAACGAGTGCGGCGCCCGATTGATCGATCTCCCGGCTAATCGACGGCAAATGCTCTTCGAGATTTTCCGTGGGGCCTCCATGGTGGTCCCAGTTGGTATGGTAAAGTTGTACAAAACGCACTCCTCGTTCAATGAGCCGCCGCGCTAGCAAACAGTTGCGGGCAAAGCTTGCTTCCTTAGGGTCCTTGATACCATACAGATCGAGCGTTTCTTTGCTCTCACCACTTGTATCCATCAATTCGGGAGCACTAGTTTGCATTCGATACGCCATCTCGTATGCATTGATTCGGGTTGCAATTTCTTCGTCGCCGGTTTCGGCAAGTCGCTTCGCATTCAATTGGCGAACCGCATCTAAAACCCGTATTTGCTGACTCTCGCTTACGGATTCCGGCGTGGTTAAATTCAGGATGGGTTCCCCTTGATTGCGTAGCGGAACCCCTTGGTAGGTTGTCGGCAACATGCCGCTCCCCCAAAGAATGGAGCCGCCACGCGGACCACGCGGACCACTTTGAAGGACGACGAAGCCCGGCAGGTCTTCGCATTCACTTCCCAACCCGTATGTTAACCAGGAACCAAGGCTTGGCCGACCGAACTGACCGGTGCCGGTATTCATAAAGAGTTTGGCTGGCGCGTGATTGAACAAGTCTGTCTTACACGTGCGGATAAAAGTTAACTCGTCAACAATGCGGGCTGTATGCGGTAGCAAATCACTAACCCATGCACCGCTTTCGCCGTGCTGTTGAAACGAACGCCGTGTGCCAAGTAGATTGGTACGGTGGCTACTATCCATAAAAGCAAATCGTTTGCCCTCCAGATAACTCGCCGGTATTGGCTGTCCATTGAGCTGATTCAAGATCGGCTTATGTTCGAACATGTCCAGTTGCGATGGGCCGCCAGCCATAAACATGTAGATAACTCGCTTAGCCCGTGCCGGAAAGTGTGTAGGCTTAGGAGCAAGCGGGTTTCGCAGCGTTTCCGGTGGCACAGCTTCCGGCGAGTCAGCTCCTGCGGAATTTAAAATGAGATTGGACAGCGCCATGGAGCCGACACCGACTCCACACTGATTAAAGAAGTGACGACGTGTTTGCTGCTGTAGGAACTGTTGGCGATTCATATTTTAATATCCTCTTCATTATTCACGAGTAACGGTTTCATCCAAATTGAGCAAAACGCGGGCTGCGCTCATTGAATCGAGACCTTTTAAAATCGTGATTTCTTCAGGGCTTGGATGTCGTGATGCACAACGTCGGAATGCGACCTCGATACCCTCGTTTTGAATGATCTTTTCCAAGGCAGTGGCGAATTCGAAAAAACCGGCGTCATTCATGAGTGTTAAGGCTTGGAGGGGCGTGTTGCTGCGGACACGGCGAGTGCACGTGCTAAATCCATCCGGAGCATCGAAGACGTTGAGGGATGGCGGTGGCGTGGCGCGGTAGATAAACGTATAGAGTCCGCGCCGGTATCGATCCTCGCCGGAACTAACTTTCCATTCTCGCTTGACTTGACCTTGGCCCATCACGCCGTTGGGTATCGGGGGATAGACCGGTGGTCCTCCTATTTTCGACGACAGTAGCCCGCATGCCGCAAGCTCAACATCGCGAACGATTTCTCCTTCGAGTCGCAAGCGTCGCTGCCGGGCAAGCAAATAGTTGCCACGATCTTGCTCTCGCAAATCCGCTCGATCGACGGACGACTGTTGATAGGTCTTGGAGTTTACGATCAACCGATGTAGTTCCTTGAGGCTCCAGCCCCGCTCCATAAACTCAACGGCCAAAGAGTCCAGCAATTCAGGATGGCTGGGTGGCGACCCTTGTAATCCGAAATCGTTTTCTGTTTCCACCAAACCGCGGCCAAAGTAATGTTGCCAAACACGATTGACGATGACGCGAGCCGATAGGGGGTTGTTCGGTGAGACGATCCAACGCGCCAAATCGAGCCGATTGATTTTACTGGCAGGGTTTGCCAAGGAAGGCAAAACGGATGGCGTATCGCATGTCACTTCCTCGGCCGGGCGAGTGAAATCACCTTGAATAAATAAGTTCGTTTTTCGAGGGGTCGGCAACTCTTTCATGACCATGGTAGTGATGCCCCCAGCTAGGAGTTTATCTATCTCCTTGGAACGCTGTTGATGTTTTTGGAAAGTCTCGTCCGTTGCTCCTGGGCCAGCCGCATAAAGGCTTCGTTTTTGTACGGCGTTGCGTTTCGATTTATCGATTGCCAGTAGTTTTTGTACCTCTTTCGAAAGGGCTTTCTTTTGGTCCTCGGTGAGCGATTTCTCCCAGGCGATTAGGGGGGCTGCTGCATCGGAAACGATGCCGCGAATCGACGATTCCACCTCTTTTTGCTCTTCGATCAACGCAGGCGCTTTGAGCTCGGGATCGTAGAGCGTAAGGTTGGGTTCTTCTTGATTATTGAAGAACGCAAAAAATCGGTAGTATTCTTTTTGTTCAATGGGATCGAATTTATGGTCATGGCACTGCGCACAACCGATCGTCAGTCCGAGCCACACGGTACCGGTGGTTGCAACGCGATCAAAGACGCTATCGATTCGAAACTGCTCTTGATCAATGCCCCCTTCTTGATTGATTTGCGTGTTGCGGTGGAACCCGGTTGCTACACGCTGTTCATCTGTTGCGTTGGGCAACAAGTCGCCGGCCAGCTGTTCGATCGTAAATTGGTCAAATGGCAAATCGCGATTGAGAGCTTCGATGACCCAATCGCGATACTTCCAAATTTGACGTGGGGCATCGACTGAGTAGCCATTGCTGTCTGCATATCGCGCTTGATCGAGCCACCACCGGCCCCAGCGTTCGCCATAGGCGGGGCTACGAAGAAAACGATCAACCAATTCACGGCGAGCTGTGTCGCCGTTCTTTTGAAATGCTTCTACGAATTCATCCACTTCCGAAATCGTCGGTGGAAGTCCAACTAAATCGAGTTTCAAGCGACGAATCAACGTGATTGCGTCGGCTTCAGGCGACGGAACTATCCCTTGCTTCGAAAGTCTCGCGAGGATGAAACGGTCGATGAAATTCGCGTTTGCTCCTTCGTTGTTTTCGGCAACCTTTGGGGGCAATGTCTTTTTGGGAGCGATGAAGGCCCAGTGCTTATCGTACTGAGCACCTTGCTCGACCCAGGTCTTCAGAATTCCCTTTTGAACCGTGGTGAGTCGCTTGCCGGTTTCATGCGGTGGCATGATTTGGTCGTCGTTGGCCAAAATTCGCTGGACGAGTTTGCTTTCATCAGGTTTTCCAGGTTGAATCGCAACGTCGCCGGAGTCTAATTTGGCGAGGGAACCTTCGGCCGTGTCAAGACGCAAGCCTGATTCTCGCTTGGCCTTGTCGAATCCATGGCAAGCAAAGCAGTTTTCCGACAAAATCGGTCGAATGTCCCGGTTGAATTCAAGTTCCTGGGCGCTTCGAATGGGTGAACCAAGGACCAGTGGCAACGTTGCGCAGAGTAAATTTAGGCAAATCCGGAAATAGCAATTACCGGTGTGCAACATGAATCGACTCCGTTTTGGATTGGGTTGGGTTGGCGATGGGTGCGTTTCGATGCCAAAAAGTTGGTGGGGCGAACCGATTCCATAATAGCTGACCGATTCGTTTCTTGGAATAAAAGGCTAAGGTTTTGAGCTGATTCCGCCTATTCACGCAAGGGAGAACATGAATCGGTAAGAATAAATCCACATCCAGCCCTGTCCGTTTAACGTATATTATGTCGCATAGCGAGTTTTCGTGTTCGTACTTCCGTATGTAGAGCATAGGGTTTGCAATGCTAAGAGTGGATCAATCACCTTTACAATCGATCGAATCGGTGCTGGCGCAGGTCGCCAGACGAGAACCGGAGTCGCTTAATTACTGTATCGAGCGGTACAGCAGCCTCGTTTGGTCACTGGCGAGACGCTATTCGCCCAGTCAAGCCGACGCCGAAGATGCAGTTCAAGAGATTTTCTTAGAGATTTGGCAAAAAGCGGATCGATTCAATCCAACTCTTTCGGCTGAGACGACCTTTGTCACCATGATCGCCAGGAGGCGTCTAATCGATCGCTATCGCAAACAGTCTCGGTTGTTGGAAACAACGAGTAGTGAAAGTGATTTCGATGAACAGCCAGATTTAACGGGTTCTGCATCAGCAGAGTTGATGGATGAGGCAGCAAAGGCGACACGTTGCCTTGATTCGCTCGTCTCCAACCAACGGGATATTTTGCGCAAGTCCATACACGAGGGTAAATCGCACTCACAAATTTCAACTGAATTGCAGATGCCGCTTGGGTCCGTCAAGTCTTTCGCGAGGCGGGGACTTATCCAATTGAGACATTGTATGGATAAGTTCTCGGTTGCCGGAACAGGAATCGCATCATGAGTTTTGTTGGACCAGTCGATTTTAGAATGCAAGAACTCGCCGCTGGTTTTTCGCTCGGCGATGTGACTGAAGCGGAATTGCATGAAATCAAATCCTACGAGTCAAAGATTTTTCAAGCCATGGTTGAGCGTTTCGAGGAAGTGGCTGCGCGTACTTTTTTGACATTCCAAGAGACCGCTCCCGCTGAGCCGATGCCAGAAGAGCTTTCGTCCCGACTCAAGAAGATGGCACAAGGGTTTAACAAGAAATCCGCAATCCCGAATGTGGCGAAAGGATCAAACATAGCTCCCCCGATTGCACCGTCCTCGATAGGTCTCCGCGAGATAGCGGCGTGGCTATGTGTGGCTGCCTCGATCGCACTGGTACTGTCCGTTTGGATTCCCAGCAAGTCGGACCAGATCGTCAGTTTGCAACAGCAACGAGATAGACTTATTACTAGGGCGTCTGACCTTGTTCGTTCCAAGTGGGAATCGACAGCACCCGATCAAATGCAGGGTTTTGAATTTGGAGAAGTCGTATGGAGTTCGGTTTCTCAGCAAGGATTTATGACGATCCGTGGACTGCCTATTAACGACGCCACCCAAGAACAATATCAACTCTGGATTATCGACCCGTCTCGAGATGAAAAGCCAGTGGACGGTGGCGTGTTTGACATTGCGAGCGTCGGCGAGTCGATTGTTCCGATCCAAGCCAAATTACGAGTGAACACGCCGACTGTTTTTGCGATCACGGTTGAGAAACCTGGCGGAGTGGTCGTTTCGGACCAAAAGCGATTGCCGCTACTAGCTGAAATCGCCGTTAACTAATTGGTTGTTGCCACAGACAGTGCTTTATCCCCAAAATTCTCAACTATGTTCTGGGATGCCGGTCAACACGGTTTGCGAGTCTGCCAACTTGGTCTACTATTTCCCTTTTGGGAATTCAGTACCTCGTAGGATTGCTAACTTTCATGGAGAAAACCAGGGTTGCCATTGTTGGCATGGGCACCGTGGGGACCGGTGTGGCCCGTTTGCTTTTAGATCACGGCGATCGGCTGGCTCGACATGCTGGACGGATTCTGTGGCTTGAGAAAGCTACAGTGCGGGATTTGGCAAAGGATCGCAACATCGATTTGCCTGCCGGAGTTTTGACCGATGATTTGAAATCGATCCTCAACAATCCCGAGATCGAAGTTGTCGCGCATCTGGTCGGTGGCCTGGAACCTGCTCGCACGATCATGCTCCAGTTATTGGAGTCTGGCAAGGATGTTGTGACTGCGAATAAAGCTCTTTTGGCCGAACACGGTGAAGAATTGTTTGATCGCGCCCGAGCATTGGGCCGCACCATCGCTTTTGAAGCGAGTGTTGGCGGTGGAATTCCGATTATCGCGAACATCAGTCAATGCTTTTCGGCCAACCAGATTATGTCCGTGCGCGGCATCTTAAATGGAACGAGCAATTACATTATTTCGCAAATGGATGAGCAAGGCTCGGACTACACCGTTGCACTTAAGCTGGCCCAGGAACTGGGCTATGCGGAAACCGATCCGACGATGGACGTGGATGGAAGCGACGCGGCGCAGAAGCTCGCGATTCTCGCTCACCTGGCCTTCGGTGTTCGCGTTCGCTGGCGCGATATCTATCGCCGTGGCTTAGAGGCGTTTCAATTGACGGACCTCAAATATGCATCCGAACTCGGGTACCGTATCAAGCTGATTGCGACGGCACAATTATGCGCCGATGGTTTGGAGTTGCATGTCTCGCCAACTTTGATTCGAAAGGGACGACCGCTTGCTGAAGTCCGCGGTGCTTATAATGCAGTAACGGTCGTAGGCGACGCAGTTGGCGATATGTTCTTTCACGGCCAAGGTGCGGGGCAGATGCCGACAGCTTCCGCTGTGGTTGCCGATATGATCGATACGGCATCAGGGCGAACGGACATCACTTTTCGTCGACTTGAGCTTTGGTCCGATCGCGAGTCGAAGATCGGTTTGCTGCCGTACGAGCAGACAACAGGGCGGTATTACATGCGGTTTTTTGTTGCCGATGAGCCCGGTGTGCTGTCCCAGATCACTGGCATACTGGGCAATCACGCCATCTCGATCGCCTCTATTATTCAGCACGAGCCAACAAGCGATCAACAGCCGCGCAAGGTCTCGCTAGTCATTATGACTCACGAAGCTAGCGAGAAAGCTGCTGCGGCAGCCAACGACGAGATTCGAATGTTGCCAAGCGTCAGTAACGAATGCGTCAAGCTGCGGGTCACCGAGAGTGGTAAGTAAAGGCTGCGGCATACCATGCTGCGAAGCAATCAATAAACCAAAGACAAGTTCAACGCACAAAAATTAATCAAAAAACTCCAAAGGACGCTCAACATGAAATGGGTCATCATCATCCCGGACGGATGCGCAGATTATCCGGTTGAATCTCTAGGCGGCAAGACGCCCATGCAACAAGCCAACATTCCAGCCATGAATGAAATCGCTCGACTCGGTTTGGTTGGCCAGAGCGACAATGTCCCTTTGCACTTTCCTGCCGGGAGCGAGGTCGCAAACATGTCGCTGCTCGGTTACGACCCGAATCAGTATTTTACGGGGCGAGCACCGATTGAGGCAGCCGCTCAAGGCATTGCACTAGGACCTGACGATTGGGCGATACGGTGCAATCTGGTCACCGTTCAAAATCAAGTCATGGTCGACTTCACCGCCGATCACATTTCCAACGCCGAAGCAATCCAATTGCTCAGAACCGCTCAAGAAAAGCTTGGAAACGAGTGCCTTGAGTTTTGCCCCGGCGTGAGTTACCGGAATTTACTCATCTATCGCGGCAAGCCGGGAGTGCCATCTCCATTTACAATCGACTCGCGTACCAGCGCTCCCCATGATTTGACGGATGGAACGGTGATCGACGATTATCCGAAGGGACCTGGTTGCGATTTGCTTTGCAATTGGATGGAGCAAAGTGTATCTCTGTTTGCCGATCATCCGGTGAATCTCACGAGAGTTACCAACGGCAAACGACCAGCAACAAACCTTTGGCTTTGGGGACTGGGGAAAACACCACGGCTTGAATCGTTTGAATCGCGGTTCGGCCTCCGAGGAGCGATGATCACAGCCGTCGATTTGCTGCGAGGTTTGGCAACATTGATAGGTTGGGATCGAATTGAAGTGCCTGGAGCGACTGGGTATTTGGATACCAACTACGCTGGCAAAGGTACGGCCGCCATTGAGGCATTGAAGACGCATGATATCGTATGCGTTCATATCGAGGCTACGGACGAAGCGAGTCATGAGGGGCGGGTCGATGAAAAGGTCAAGGCTCTTGAGGCCATCGATCGTCATATCGTCGACCCCATCCATCAGGCGTTGAAACAGAGCGGAGATTATCGCATCCTGGTCTTGCCCGACCACGCCACGCCAGTCATGACCAAGAAGCATTCGCATGGCTGGATACCTT
Organism: Pirellula staleyi DSM 6068; assembly: GCA_945900945.1. Taxonomy (GTDB): domain Bacteria; phylum Planctomycetota; class Planctomycetia; order Pirellulales; family Pirellulaceae; genus JBKCUI01. The sequence goes on along the minus strand of CAMDKL010000062.1, from coordinate 11,122 downwards.
TTGCAGCTTGCGGAAGTGGAATCTCTCAAGATTCAAGTTTGACGTATGATGAAGTGTCGGCAGCGAATTCTGGATTGTCGTATCCACATGGCTGGGATTTGATTCCAAGGCTCCTACGGGGCGATTTGCGTTAAAGAGTTTACTATCGTTTGGGGAAATAGGTTAAGGAACAGAAATGCCATTGATTGTTCAGAAGTTCGGTGGGACAAGCGTTGCGACACCAGAAAAAATCCAAGCGGCAGCTCGCAAGGCGATTCGCGCTCAACAAGAGGGCAATCAAGTCGTTGTGGTTGTCAGCGCCATGGGTCATAACACAGATCATCTCATTGACTTAGCAAAAGAAGTAAACGATGAGCCACCCGCTCGCGAAATGGACATGCTGCTCAGTACAGGAGAGCAAGTCAGCGTAGCTTTGATGGCCATGGCCGTACATCGATTTGGTCATAAGGCCGTTTCGTTGACAGGTGCACAAATGGGGATCCGAACCGACAACTCGTTTACAAAAGCTCGAATCAAAACGATATCTACCGAACGCATTCGACGCTTGCTCGACGAGGGGAACATCGTCATTGCAGCCGGGTTTCAAGGGGTCGACGATGACCTCAATATTACCACACTTGGTCGCGGCGGTAGCGACACGACAGCAGTTTCGCTTGCGGCTGTTTTGAGAGCGGACGCTTGCGAAATATATACAGACGTGGATGGTGTCTATACGACCGATCCAAGGCTATTGCCTGAAGCGAGGCAAATGGGGCAAATTAGTTACGACGAGATGCTAGAGTTAGCAAGTCTCGGGGCTGGTGTGATGCACAACCGTTCGATCGAATTTGCAAAGAAGTTTGACGTTCCCATTCGAGTGCGGAGCAGTTTTTCGGATGCGCCGGGATCCATGATTGTATCCAAACCTGAGTCCGCATCGGTTCCGGTTTGCGGGGCTGCTCTTACCAAGGATGAGGCGCGCATCACGATTTTGGGAGTTCCCGACAAACCTGGAACCAGCTTTGAAATTTTCAAACGGCTTGCCGATCGCAAAGTGTCGGTCGACATGATCGTACAGAATATTGGACAAGGAGAACTGGCCGACATCTCGTTCACCGTGCCCAACATAGAACTAAAGGACGCATTGAAGGCGGTCAACGAAGCAGCCAAAGTTGTCGGTGCAACCAGTGTCACGCACGACGATGCGGTTGCCAAAATATCGGTGGTAGGACTTGGAATGGCCGCACAAACGGGAGTTGCTCAGCGGATGTTTGAATCGCTTGCTGATGCAGGCATCAATATCCAAATGATCTCAACCAGTGAGATCAAGATTAGCGTTTTAGTCCAGCGCTCGGAGGCGACTGCGGCGCTGCGTGCCGTTCATCACGCATTTGCCTTGCATGTGAAACCGACGGATGCCAACCACTGGCTGATTGGCCAAAAGAATTCCAGTGACTTGAGCGCAAACGAAATCATCGAACGGTTGCGCCATTCCAACATGGAGCAATTGACGCTGCTCGATATCTCGATGGTTGGAGACCAGGCCCGCGTGACTTTGTCGGGCGTTCCTGACACCCCAGGTCTTGCTCAGAAGGTCTTTAAGAGGGTTGCTGAAGCTGGCGTATTTGTGGATATGATTGTGCAGAGTTGCGATGGTTTTCAAGGCGAAACGAGCATCAGCTTTACGGTACCCGAAGAGCAAATGGAGCATTGCATCCAAGTGCTGGAGACGATGGACTACAAATTTCGCAAGATCAGTGGCTCCACTGAAATCGCTAAGCTCTCGGTTAGTGGAATCGGATTGCGAAGCCACACGAGCGTTGCAATTGCGATGTTCAAGTCTCTGGCAGACTCCGGTATTAATGTTCTCATGATCAACACGAGCGAACTGCGAGTCAATGTTGTCATCGATGGCAAGCAAGGTCAACAAGGACTAGAGTGCCTTCAAAAGACTTTTGAGTCCTCGTTGCTTTAAGGCGGTGGGAAAAGATGTTGAACCAACGCAGTCGCGAGCACGAAGAACCGAAAAAAGTGATAAGTTGAAAAAAATTATGGAAAACATGTCAAACGGTTACCAATTAGGCGAAGGGACGGTCATCCGTTTCCAAGGTGCGGACCGTTGCCGAGTCTTAAACAACCTGTGTACGCAGGATCTTCGTAAACTGGCCGATGGGCAGGCATTCGAAACATTTATCACCGATGGAAAAGGTCGCACGTTCGGACACGGTATTGCGATGTCCGTAGAGGGCGAAGTTTTTTTCGTTTCGGTACCCGACCAAGGGACTAAACTGGTACCGCACTTCGATCGCTACATTATTCGAGAAGATGCAGTACTGACCGACGTGAGCTGCGACTATCAATTTTGGCTTTTCCAGGATCGGTCCACCGCAGCCCGTGCCTTTGCCATTGCAATTCAGGACTTGCCTATCCAGGGGGGTGTGACCAGCGTTGATTTTGACGGCCATAGTATAGTTTTAGTGTACGCACCCTGGATCGGGCCAGACTCCGTTCTTGGCTTTTTGCCTGCCAGTTGCACAGACCATGTTATAAGTGAGCGTTTGGGGGGCCGGTGGATTGAGAGCGAAATGGTTCAGCGCTCGGCGTGGGAGTTGGATCGGATTCATGCTTTTTGGCCGTGGTACGGAATCGACATGGACGATCGCAATTTGCCGCAAGAACTTGATCGTAACAGCACGGCTATTTCGTTTAACAAAGGATGCTATTTGGGGCAAGAGACCATTGCTCGGCTAGATATGCTCGGGAAAGTTCAGAAAAAACTAGTGAAACTAGTCATCGATTCGAATGAATGCCCAATGGCACACGCTGCAATACAAGCAGACGAGAAGGAAGTCGGGACGATTTGTTCTGTGGCAGTGGATGCAACGACTGGCCGCTGCGTTGCGTTGGCGTATGTCAAGCGTAGTCATTTCGCCTCTGGACAAATCCTGAGTGTAAACGGGCACGCAGCCACCGTCATTTAGGCTGCACTGGTTCCAAAACGGGAGGCCACCAATGAATCGAGACGATGCGTTGCAGTTGATGCACGAATATGTTCAAAACGAATCCTTGCGACGGCACATGTTGGCTGTGGAATCAGCCATGCGAGCGTACGCTTTAATACATGGTGAAGATGTTGAAAAATGGGGTATCGTCGGATTGCTGCACGATTTCGATTATGAACGCTGGCCCAATCCACCCGATCACCCAACAAAAGGGAGTGAGATCTTGAGGCTGAATCAGTATCCTGAGGACGTGATTTACGCGATTCTCTCGCATGCTGACTATTTGGCAGACCATCCCCGTGTTTCTCTTCTCGATAAAGCGTTGTATGCCTGCGATGAGTTGAGTGGATTTTTGGTCGCATGTGCATTGGTCCGTCCAGATCGTCTTAATGGTCTTGAGCCAAAGAGTGTTCGTAAGAAGCTCAAGAACTTGAGCTTCGCCGCAGCTGTGAATCGATCTGACATTACACAAGGTGCGGGGGACTTCGGCGTCGACTTGGACGTTCACATAGCATTTTGCGTCGCTGCACTCAACGGCATGTCGAAACAACTGTTTGATTGACGGCAGTTCTCCCCTTTCCAGCCAAGGCGCGCTTCGGTACGCGCCCACTTCGGTACCCACTTCGGTAGGTGCCAGGCACCTATTGACAGGTAGCCGGCTGTCCGATAACCTGGTCCTCATAGGAGATTTGCTATGCCGAGAATTCCCAGGGCCGAACAGTTTGATCCGAATTCCGTTTGTATTGTCCATTTAGTCCAGCGATGTATTAGGAGGGCGTACTTGGCAGGTGTCGATGTCGTCACGGGCAAGAATTTCGAACATCGTCGCGAGTGGATTCGCTGCCGTATGGAACGACTCGCCTCCGTCTTCGGTGTCGATGTTCTGACCTATGCAATCCTATCTAATCATATGCATCTCGTAATCCGAACTCGCCCCGACGTCATCGCTGGCTGGTCCGATTCCGATGTAGCTTTGCGTTGGCTGCGTGTCTTCCCTGGCCGCCGAATTGACGAACAACTGGCCGATCCAACAACTAACGATGTCGAAACATTGGCTAACAACGCTGAACGCATTCAAGCAATTCGCACGCGATTGTCGAACCCCTCATGGTTTATGAAGGCGCTCAGCGAACCCATCGCTCGACTTGCAAATAAACAAGACGAAGCGACCGGCCATTTCTGGGAGGGACGTTTCAAAGCCCTGGCTATCGCCGACGAAGCCGGTTTGTTGGCTTGCAGTATGTATGTCGATTTGAATCCAATACGAGCCGCAATGGCTCAAACGCCAGAAGAATCACTCCATACTTCGGCTTATGATCGTATCAAATCGCTTCAAGGAGAAACGATCCCATCGGCAGCGGCCGAATTGGTTGCCATTGAAACTTCAGAGGCTGGTCGCATCCTACGAACATCGACGCCAGATCAGCTAAAAAAGATGATTGCCGCTGCGAAAAAGCGCAGAGGACCGTCGATCCTGCGAGATGCTTGGTTATCGCCACTGACAATCAACGAACGGGCCAAAGTCGGCCCTCAAGCGAGCACAACTGGCGTTCGCGCCAGTGACAAAGGCTTCTTGTCGCTTGATCTACGAGACTATTTGACACTGCTCGACTGGACGGGGCGACAGCGAGGCAGCGTTCAGAAAGCCGACATACCCAAGGAACTAGATCCGATATTGAAACGCATTGGAATCGACGGTCGAATGTGGGTAGACTTCGTCTGGCGATTCAAGAAGTACTTCGGTAGGAGCGGAGTTGCAGGCTCGCCCCACAGCCTGAAAGAATCAGCAGCGCAAAACAATCGCAAATTCGCAAGAGGCCAGCGGTCCGCAGCCGCCTGCTTCGTCATTGGTTAGGTAATAATGGAAATCAAGAAGGAATCAGGGAACGCAAAAAGGCGTTTGAGCAATTTGCTAAGTAGCTTGAAATACTTGAAGCCCTCGAGCTCAGCGGCTGCAATCAGTTCTTTCGTTTGAACGGTAATGTGCATGGACAGGATAGCCTCTCGGCTTGATTTCGTATTTCGATCAATCTTTGCATGGCTTTACGAGTGACACGGATGCTACTTTGTCGTAAAATACGTTCCCGCTTTCCCATGTTTTCTTTTCGGAAGACACCTCCCACTTGCACGTGAGCCCTACCCAGCCATGAAGATGTTCGTTGTTTTTGTCAGCGTTATTCTAGGTTCATTTCTCCAGGCGCAGGAACGAAGCCTCTTCAATGGCAAGGACCTTTCCGGCTGGGACGGAAATCCCGAACTTTGGAGTGTGCAAAACGGAGCCATCACGGGCATTACTAAGGCCGACGAGCCGCTTCCGTACAATCAGTTTTTGATATGGCGCGGTGGTAAAGTCAAGAATTTCGAACTGCGAGTTATGCTCCGACAAACAGGTAACAATTCCGGTATTCAATATCGAAGTCGCGAGCTGACCGAGGTTGGTAAATGGTCCATCGGTGGATATCAATGTGACATTCATCCAACCCCTGCCAACAACGCGATGCTCTACGACGAACGGGGACGCGGTATCGTTGCCCAGAACTGCCAAGAAGTCATCGTGGATGCAGCCGGTACGAGGTGGTTGGTAAAGGAATCCTCTCCAATCGAAGTCGTGGTCCCCGATTGGAATGAGTACAAAATCATCGCACGCGGCAACCACTTGATTCACCAAGTCAATGGAAAAACCACCGCAGACATTATCGACCACCAAGAATCGGAGCGGGAACTCGAGGGTTTGCTCGCGTTTCAAGTGCATCGCGGTCCGGCGATGAAGGTCGAGATAAAAGATATTTTCCTAAAAGAACTACCGGACGGAGATGTTTTAACTCCAGACCACAAACCTGTTCCAAAAGATGCCAAAGCCATCGGGGCACCAGCGAAGAACGCAAATCCTGCTCCGAAAAAAGCAGCGGAAAAAAAAGCAGCGGCGAACACGATAAAAGACGATGTCTCCACGAAAGCAGAAGCCCCTGATCAAGCTGCCCCTAAACAAGGTGCCAGTAGACAAAGGCCTGCCAGGCAAACGGGTGTCGGTCCTGTAATCAATGAAAACAAGGCGACTCCCATCGATCGAATCAAAGTACCCAAGGGCTTCCGAGTCGAATTGCTCTATTCGGTACCTGGAAACGAGCAAGGATCATGGGTGAACCTGTGCTTAGATGACAAAGGCCGGATCCTAGCAAGTGACCAATATGGTGGTCTTTTTCGATTCGCTGCTCCGCCACCGGGCCAGCCGTTGGACCCAAAGAGGGTCGAAAAGCTGGCTGTTGAGATTCGCGCCGTGAATGGAATGGTTTGGGCATTCGGAGCACTCTATATCGGAGTGAATGACTATGAAAAGAAGATTCCTTCGGGACTTTATCGCATCACTGACACCAATGGCGACGATCAGTTGGACAAGGTAGAAATGTTAAGAGCCATCGAGGCAAACGGTGATCACGGGGTTCACGCCGTGGTTCCAACTCCCGACGGAAAATCTCTCTATCTCATTTGCGGAAACGGAGCTAAAAAAACGGAAACCGAAACATCTTCGCAGGTCCCATCGAATTGGGGCGAAGACCATTTATTGCCACGCATGCCTGATGGAAAAGGATTCATGCGAGATGTCGTAGGGCCCGGCGGAATCATCTATAAAGTCTCGCCGGACGGAGTGAATTTTGAAGTTTACTCGAACGGTTATCGCAATATCTTCGATGCTGCGGTCAACGACGAAGGCGAACTGTTCACTTACGATGCCGACATGGAATACGATTTCAACACATCGTGGTATCGCCCAACCCGTGTCAATCACGTCGTGAGTGGTTCCGAATACGGATGGCGAAACGGAGCTGGAAAGCGTCCTGAGTTTTATGCCGACAATCTACCAGCAACGATCAATATCGGGCCTGGTTCGCCCACTGGGACCACATTCGGCTACGGCGCTAAATTCCCCGCAAAATACCAAAAATCGCTTTTCATTCTCGACTGGAGCTGGGGAAAGATGTGGGCTGTTCATCTATCGCCCAGCGGCTCTACCTATACCGCGACCAAAGAGGAATTCGTCTCCGGATCGCCACTCCCAATGACGGATGCGATTATCAACCCGGCTGACGGTGCAATGTATTTCGCGATCGGTGGCCGTCGAGTTCAATCCGGCCTCTATAGAATCTCCTATACAGGCAGTGAACCGACATCTTCGGTTTCGTCCGGATATCAAGCAAATTCTTCGCCTGCCGTCAGCCCCGAAATCTCCGCAGCTCGCTCGATTCGAAAGCAGCTCGAATTTTTTCATGGGAAACAAAGCCCGAAGGCTATCGAGGTTGCATGGCCTCACTTGGCCAGCAAGGATCGATTTATCCGATGGGCAGCCCGAATTGCAATCGAGCATCAACCGCTTGAAAGCTGGTTGCCGAGGGCATTGAGCGAGACCCATTCAGCGACTCAAGTCGAAGCAATACTTGCTGCCGCGCGAGTCGGTGGTGTTTGTCCGAATCTTCGCAACGATTCTTCGCCCTCTGTGGATACTGCGTTAAGCACGAAGCTGCTAGCAGCCATGGAAAAAATCGACTGGCTAAAGCTTCCTGCCGATCGCCAACTATCGTACGTTCGAACGGTCGAAATCATCCTGAATCGTTTCGGTAGACCTGACGGTGCCTCGGTTGGCCGATGGACTGCCAAATTGGATCCTGCATTTCCAAACAAATCATTCGAACTAAATTGGTTGCTTTGCGAAACATTGGTCTACTTGCAATCCCCAACAGTCGCAGAAAAGGCGATTGCCCTCATGATGCGTTCGCCCGGTCAAGAAGAACAGATCGAATACGCCCGATCGCTGCGAGCACTCACGACCGGCTGGACAAACAAAACGCGAACCGCCTATCTGGAATGGTTCTTGAAGGCCGCCAACTTTCGAGGCGGTGCCAGTTTTAACAAGTTTATCGAGTTCATTCGAAACGATGCGTTGAATACCTTTACTGAATCCGAAAAGACGGAGCTTGCTACTCTCATCGAGCAGAAGCCTGTTCGCAAATCCGCGATTGAAAACGCGGGAGCCATTTTTGCCGGACGCAAAGAAAACGTGTACAGTCTAGATGGACTGGTTACGATGGCAAACGAGGGACTGAATTACCAAGGTTCGTTGTCTGAAGGAATCCTTCGGCGAGATCTAGAAAATGGTCGGAAGATGTTCGGTGCAGCCGCTTGTTTTACTTGCCACCGATTCGGCAACGAAGGTGGTATGACCGGTCCAGACTTGTCGAGTGCTGGCAGACGCTACTCCATCAAGGATCTACTGGAGCAGATTGTGACTCCGAGCAAGGAAATCAACGAACAGTTTGTACCGATTGAGGTCGTGACGGACGACGAAGAACGCATTCGCGGAGTTGTGGTGAATCTCAATGGCGATTCTATCACATTGAATACCGATTCATCCGACCCGAATGAGCAAAGGAGTATTGATAGAAAGAAGGTCCTGAGTATCGGAATTTCGAAAGTATCTCCAATGCCACTCAACCTGTTGGCGATGATGACCCAAGACGAGATCCTCGATTTGCTTGCCTACATGATCAACGGCGGTACGGCTGCTCAATAAGCGGATCTGCGTTGGATCGCGGATGCGCTTTTTTCAGTCGAATTCCGATTCGATCGGTGAGCTGTTCGAAAAAGGCAGCAGGAACTCGGTAGCCGCGCTGACGGAATTGATGGATCGGTGTCCGAAGCGGCAAGTAGTCGAACTGAAGGTGGCAAAAGCTTTGGGTATCGAGCGTGTCAATTCAATAGAATCCATGGGATCGATTCCATTTGCTATCGTGGCCGTGGCGTGGCTGCTGATTGCAGGCTGGGGAGCGGGCAGGCTTGTGAAGATTATTCTTCGAGACGTGCAAGCTTTCGACGTCTCGTGTGAGATTGTCTACCTTGTAGTAGGTCTTCACCTAGTCGCCATGTGTGGCGTGAGTCTTGGCATGACGGGTGTGCTTGGCGGCAGCAAGTCATTGATTCTTTTGGGCACGTTTTCTTTGCTCGGCATCATTCTAGCGTGGCGGTCGAGATTGCTCTGCCGTCTCATCAGGAGCCGGATATGTTTTCGAAGTTGGAAACCACGTCGAGCCTGGATGCTCGTCGCACCGTTTGCACTATTTACGCTCGGACCAGCCCTAAACTATCCTGCAGGTTGGGATGAGTTGGTTTATCATTCCGTGTTGCCGCGGCGATGGCTGGCAGACGGTTGGCCAGCTTTCTATGTGGATATACCGTATTCCGGATTTCCATCGCTGGTAGAAATTCTGTGTTGGTTGGCAGCTCCGATCGAATCACTTGTCACGTCAAGACTATTGATATGGATTTGCTGGATGTTGGGGTTGGTTTTGGCGTACGTTGTTTTTCGACGCGGCAGCGACCAGACTTACTCCATTTTACTTGCTATGGCCCTTGCAGCTAGCCAAACGTCATTGATGATCAGTGCGAATTGCTACGTGGAAGCGTTTCAGCTGATGGATTTATTAGCGATGTTCGTCCTGCTTGACCATTCGTTGAAACGAGATGTTCCTTCTCGCTTGATCGCACATTCAGTATTGTTAGGGATCCTCGTCGGTGGTTCTGCGGCTGTCAAACTGACCGGTATGATCACTATCCTTATCCTATTAACATGGTATTTATGGATCGGGTTGAACGAAAGGCGCGTAGCGGTTCGATTACCAATCTATTGCGGGACGATCATCCTGACTGCATTGGTCGTTGCGATGCCTTTTTACCTACGGATATGGATGTTCTCTGGGAACCCATTTTATCCTTACTTTGCGGATTGGTTTTCGAAAGATGCTCGAGTACTCGAAACAAGTTTGTATCACCATTCTATTGGAAGCGATGCGTTCGGGATGCGCGGTTTCCTTGCGTACCTAACCACACCCATCTTGCTTGCTTGGGACAATACGCTTTACGACGGTTCGTTTGGGTGGCAATGGATTGTCTTGATTGGGCTCGCTGTCGCAAGTCTAGTAAACAAAGGATCGAAACAAGTTCCAGGTGATCGGCTTTGGTTTGGATCCGTTATCGTCCTTTTGTACTCGTTCTGGTTCTTCAGCGCGCAGCAGGCTCGATTCGGGTTGTCCATTTTTGTAACGGTGGCGTTATTAGCCAGTTATGGTCTTCAAAAGATGAAATGGCGCACGAAAACTCTTGCTGGTGTTTTGCTTGTCGGCAACACGCTTTTCAGTTTGCCGTGGACAAACGCTGGCTATTATTTTGCCTCATGGGAAAGGTTGCTTGGAATCTGGAGCAACACGCAATACGTGGACGATTCATTGGAAGTTGAGTACGTCCCTTTGGTTGCTGCCATTGAAAAGAGCACGCCGGAGGATGCACGTCTACTGCTCCTGTTCGAGCATCGGAGTCTGTATATTCCACGGCAGTGCGTCATTGGCACGCCATTCTTTCAAGCGGCGGGCTTGACGCCGCCTGAGCAGTTTTCGGAAGCCGATCGCGTATTGCGGTACCTTGTCGAGAACAAGATTACGCATGTAGTATTTGCCACGAAACCAATCGGTCCCGACCGTTCCAGAGAATGGGTGGAATCGCGGCGATCCAATTTTTGCGAGTATCGAGAAAGGTACGCATCTCGGATACTTGAAGGTATTGTGGGTCACAAATTACTATGCATTGCTGGAGGTCGACGCCAACGGCCGAGACTAGACTTTGTCTCAAAACAAAGAAGTAGGCACATTCCATGCCTGTATCTATCGAAAATGGGGGAGGGCACTTGGAATCGGGGGAATTTCATCTCCAGTGGGACAGCTTGGTTTTTACCTAAGAATGGGTTTTCGCATTGCGAGACTCGCTGTTAATGACGCCGTTAGTCAGCATTCCTCGATACTAAGCTACCGTTTTCGGGTTAAAAACTTCCGTAGCAGCCTAAAGCTATGTTTACAGCAGGATTTTTATTGATTCAGTAAAAATTGAGACAAATCGGCGCGTGTCAGTGATTTTTTGATTTATGAAGAATCGTTGTCGCTTCCGAATTTCGGCTTCGATCATAACTCGGGCAGAGGCGTGATTGCCAGCTAAACTTTTGTGGTTCATTCTTCGAATTTTGCAATTTGTAAATGCCCAGCCTGAATCTCCAATACAGTGAGTCTTCAAAATTCATTCTAAGGAGTCTCAAGCATGGACAG
>CAMDKL010000061.1 GCA_945900945.1 Pirellula staleyi DSM 6068 | reverse complement strand
TGCACCAGGGGTGGATGATTCCACTTGCCGGTGAACCCAAACGCATCAAGCCAACGACTTCCCAACGAAACTTGGTCAATCGATTAAGAGTAAGAGTAGGATTAAGACGTAACGGTTCAAGGTCGAAGGCCGTGAACGGTAACTGTTTTTTTCAAACCATTTGAAAAAAGACACGATGGGTTCGATTCACATCTTAATTGGTGACATCTTTGCAATTGAAATGCGTTCCATGGTAAATCGCGAGATGGCTGGCCAACCTGATCCGAGTATTGGCGAGGTTCGTTTAAGCTCGATGTAGAATAAGGTTGAAATCGGGTTTCGCCCCACGCTCGTGTGCCCCAAATGGCCTCTAGTCTGTTATAAAGCAGGAATAATCATTTCCTTTCAAAGAGGTCGAAGATTTGCTACTTACTTTCGTCCGCAAACTCGTCTTGATCGCCATTAGCAGCTGCTGGCTAAGCTTGGCATACGCTGAGGACGCCGATTGGCCGGTGTATCTCGGGGGTAAAGAGCGCAATCTCTATTCGCCGCTCAAACAAATCAATCGCGAGAACGTCTCCCAACTGGCAGTTGCTTGGACCTATGAGACGGGGGATGCGGACGAATATCAGGCGAACAACCTCATTATAGACGGCCGGCTTTACACGCCAACTCAGTCGCGCAAGGTGGTTGCACTCAACGCGGCAACGGGCGAGGAACTCTGGAAATGGGATCCTACGAATGAACACACCGAACCCGGTCGCGCGCGGCAGCGAGGGCTGGTTTATTGGGCGAACGAAATCGGCGAGGAGCAGCGATTGTTCACTGCAGTCGATGGTTTGCTTTTCGCGTTAGATCTGAAAACTGGAAAAACGATCCGAGGTTTTGGTGACAATGGCTCGATCAATCTTGGCTCGGGCCTGAACACGCCCGGAGTCATTTACAAAAATGTTTTGATCGTTGGCGGAGTCGGGGGCAAAGGAGCAGTTCGGGCTTTCGACGTCATGACGGGCGAGCAGCGTTGGATATTCCATCTGATCCCCCGGCCTGGCGAGGAGGGCTACGACACCTGGCCTGCAGACGCCTATGAAACCGCGACCGGTCTGATGCCCTGGTGCGGCCAGTCGCTGGATGAAAAACGCGGCATCGTTTACGTCGCGACCAAGACGGCGGAGCCGGATTTCTATGGTGGGAAACGACCAGGGAAGAATCTGTTCGCTAACTGCGTTCTCGCGCTGAACGCCGCCACCGGAGAACGGATCTGGCATTTTCAAATCGTGCATCACGATCTGCTGGACAAAGACTTGCCCTGTGCGCCAGTTCTCATGACCGTCCACCACGGCGGAAAGCAGATCGATGCGGTCGCACAGGGGACCAAACACGGGCTTCTCTTCGTGTTCGACCGCGTCACGGGTGAACCGCTTTGGCCGATTGAGGAACGGCCGGTTCCACAATCCGATTTGGTCGGCGAGCAGACTTGGCCGACACAGCCATTCCCCACCAAGCCACCGCCACTGATGAGGCAACTCTACACGCTAGACGACACCTCGAACATTTCGCCCGAGACCCATCAGCTGACTCGGGATCGGATTCTGGCTGCGCCAAACTTTGGGCCTTTCCCGGCGCCGAGTCTGAATGAGACCGTGATGCTCCCAGGATTTGACGGTGGCATGGAGTGGGGCGGCGGCGCGGCGGATCCTGAAGGGATATACTATGTCAACATCAACGAGATACCATGGCTGCTGCAAATGATCGAGACCCGACATGCGGATGGCTCCAGACTGATACCGGGCGAGCGCGATTACATGGTCTTTTGCGGCGTCTGCCACGGCCTGGATCTAAAGGGCAATCTCGACCTGAAGTTTCCGCCGCTGCACGACATTGACAAGCGAAAAACACGTTTCGAGATTGAGCAGATCACGCGGAAAGGTGGGGGACGCATGCCCTCTTATGCCAGCATGCCGGAGGCCAAGCGCACCGCGATTCTCGACTATGTGCTCAATAAAGGCGCACCGCAGACGGCAAAAAGTAATGAATCAGCGAAGCGCGAGGCGGCAGATGCAGACGCTGACGACGAAGGACCGGCCTATGCCTTTGGCGGATTCCGTCGCTGGCTCGACAATGAAGGTTATCCCGCGATTAAGCCGCCGTGGGGCACTCTGAACGCGGTTGATCTCAACACGGGCGAGATCAAATGGAAAGTTGTGTTAGGCGAATACCCCGAACTGACCGCCCGGGGAATACCGCCGACTGGCACGGAGAACTACGGCGGCCCACTGGTGACGGCCGGAGGACTGATCTTCATCGGAGCGACCGCTGACGAAACCTTTCGCGTATTCGACAAGGAGACCGGCGAGATTCTTTGGAAAACGAAACTGCCGTTTGGCGGCAACGCCAGCCCAAGCACGTACATCGTCAACGGTCGGCAGTATGTGGTCATTTCATCTGGCGGAGGCAAGAGTGGCCGACCCCGCGGCGGAACTCTGGTGACGTTTGCCTTGCGGGACTGAAAGAGAACGGGTGATCGACAGCCAATTCTACCGAGTGCCGCCGCTCAATAGTTGAAGGAAACACGCGATGGTCATTCGCGTTAGCAATTTAAAACCACTTGTCGAGTAAAAGCACCTGTACATAAGTAAACTGGCATAACCATCACCAGTCGACATAACAGGAGAAACGAACAGTTGGGAACCAGGTTTCTTGAATCAGTTTATGAGAAAGCCTTGGCAATCGCTCCTGAGCACCAGGCCCAGACTATTAACTACCTAAAGGCAGCCGGAATCGAGGTCGGCCTACTGATCCATTTTGGCAATCCGAAACTCGAAACCAAACGATTCACACGACACAAGTGAATCTATCAGCGAATTGAAATCATCCTGTACATGTTGTCCATCCAAGTTCTATTTTGTTCGAAAACTTATGCATTGGTGCTTAAATGAGTTGCCAGAGCTGCCAGCCTACCCTGCTTTAGGTATGTGACAATCTATTTTAGCCAAACAGAATATGCGAATTATCAAAAATACCGATACCCAGTCTGAGAGAAACTGGCTTAGCGAATGGGGTTGGCGCGAATCTGGGCCGGCGTCCCTGGCTGCATATGTTCACATTCCTTTCTGCCGACATCGCTGTGGTTATTGCAATTTCTCCCTTTTGGCAAATCGCGAGGATCTTTACGAACGTTTTCTCAATGCGTTCGAAATCGAACTAGCGGAGCTGAAAGAACCTCGACGGGTCGAGACCATTTTTCTGGGGGGCGGTACGCCATCCATCCTGCCCAGGGAACCAATGGCTCGGTTGTTGGGAATGTTGCGGCATTGGTTGCCAATCGATTCTCAGGGTGAGTGGTCCATGGAAGCAAACCCGCTCGATGTCACGGATGAGTTCTGCGAACAGATTTTATCCTTGGGAATCAATCGCCTCAGCATCGGTGGCCAATCCTTTCAGCCATCGAAACTGCTACGATTGGAACGCGATCATTCTCCCGAGCAACTCATCAAGTCCGTCGAGCGTGCAAAGAATTACTTTTCGTCCGTATCGCTCGATCTCATTTTCGCTGCTCCCAATGAATCGCTCGCAGGATGGCAAGACGACTTGAAAACCGCGATCGAGCTCAATGTTCATCATGTTTCAACCTATGGCCTTACGTTTGAAAAGGGGGCACGATTCTGGGGAATGCGCCAGCGCCATGAAATCGATTCACTACCCGAAGAACTTGAACTGGAACTATACAAAGAAGCTATTGAGTCCCTCTGCAATCATGGTTTTGATCACTACGAAATCTCCAATTTTGCCAAACCGGGACATCGTTGCAAGCACAATCAAAACTATTGGTTGGGTAACCCGTGGTGGGCTTTTGGGCCTAGTGCCGCCAGATACATTGGTGGCAGCCGGAGTGTGAATCATCGTGGAACGATTGAATACATTCGTCGCATCGAAAAAAATCGATCGCCAGTCGACGAGCTTGAGCATCTGACTGCAGAGCAAATGATTCGTGAGAGGTTTGTGTTTGGGATGCGACAACTTGCTGGTGTGAATTGGAATTCCTTGAGATCTGAAGCGGACTCTGCGACAAGCAACTCGATCGAAGCGGCGATGGGAAAGCATGTCGCGGCGGGATGGATGATTCGGAACGGCGAAAATGTGCGTCTCAGCCGTGAGGGTCTATTTATCAGCGATGTCCTTTGGAGCGAATACTTGTGAATTCAAAAGTGGACCAAGTGTGGTGCGATGTCGGTGGCACCTTTACCGATTGCTTCCTGGTCCGCCCAAACGGCCAGCGACACCACACAAAGATTTTGAGTAGCGGCGTTGTGAAAGGGACAGCCGAGCGATGGTTGAATGAAAATTCTTTCGTCGATTCAGCTCGTCGAATGGATCCAGCTGGTTTTTGGATTGGTGCTGCCATTCGTTGGCTCAATGACCAGGGAGACCTCGTTGCAATCTATGATTGCATCGCTTTTGAATCAGAATCAGGTACCGTTACGATGGACAGTCGTCCAAGTAAGGATATCGACTCCAACGACTCCAAGCGTCGCTTGCGTTACGAGCTTGTCGCAGGATTGGAGGCCCCGGTTCTAGCCACCCGATGGTTGCTTGGTTGCAATCTTTCGGAACCGCTGGGAGCGTTAGATGTTCGACTTGGTACAACTCGGGGAACAAACGCACTGTTGACTCGCAATGGTGAGCCATGTGCGTTGGTGACGACTAAAGGCTTCGCAGACCTTGTGCGAATTGGATATCAAGAGCGCCCGGAATTGTTTGCGCTAGCTGTACGTAAACGCTTGCCACTGCACCATTGCGTCGTCGAAATCGATGAAAGGCTTGCCGCGGATGGGTCGGTGCTCACACCCATTGACTTAGATGCGACAGAGCGATCTCTTCGCAATCTTTTTGAGTCGGGTATCCGTTCTATCGCGGTTTGCCTTTTGCACTCGTATTGCAATCCCGATCACGAACTCATTGTTGAGCGAATTGCCAATCAAGTTGGCTTTACGTGCATTTGCATAAGTAGCCATGTTTCACCTAATATCAAAGCAGTTTTGCGTGCAGAGACGGCTTTGATTGATGCTTATTTGACACCAACAGTGCAAAGTTATTTGGAACGTGTCGCCACCCAATTCGGCTTGGATCCGAACACGCGAATGCGAGTTATGACCAGCAGCGGTGGACTTGTTACCTCGAAACTGTATCGAGGAAAAGATTGTGTACTGTCCGGTCCGGCAGGTGGAGCCGTCGCAATCGAGGCGTTAGCCGGAGCGATGAATGAGCCTCGTTGTATCGGGTTGGATATGGGTGGCACTAGTACCGATGTGAGTCGAATCGAAGGCAAGCTGCAACTCGAGCATGAAACCATCAAGGCAGGTGTTCGCATGATGGTACCCACACTTGCGATTCATACCGTTGCCGCCGGCGGTGGCAGTATTTGTTGGTTCGACGGCGTATCGCTGCGTGTAGGACCTCAGAGCGCAGGTGCCGATCCAGGCCCCGCATGTTATGGACGGGGTGGACCCTTGACCATCACCGATTTGAACCTGCTTTCGGATCGAATTGACACTGTCACCTTCCCGTTCTCTTTGGACAAAGATGCTGCCAATCAGAAAATGAGCGATGTGCTTGTTCAGCTGAATGCGACGGCTGGAAATGCGTTCAATCAGTTTACACCGGACCGACTTATCGATGGATTTAGACGGATTGCTAATGAACATATGGCCGCCGCCGTTCGCAGCATTTCGATCGCCCAAGGAGCGGATCCAAGACAGCATGCGTTAGTCGGCTTTGGAGGCGCCGCAGGACAGCATATCTGCGAAATCGCAGATTTGTTGGACGCAACTCATGTTATCGACCCACCGCAGGCAGGCTTGCTGAGCGCGCTGGGCATGGGGATGGCGTCGATCCAACGCAATTTAACCCAACCTATTTATCGCTTACTCGAACTTGTCGAGACCTCCGCAATTGCTAAGTTGCAATCGGATTTATGGCAGTCGGCTTCACTCGAATTTATGGACGAGGGAATAGCGAGTGAGCAAATGATTGTA
Organism: Pirellula staleyi DSM 6068; assembly: GCA_945900945.1. Classification (GTDB taxonomy): domain Bacteria; phylum Planctomycetota; class Planctomycetia; order Pirellulales; family Pirellulaceae; genus JBKCUI01. Next base: position 26,735 of record CAMDKL010000061.1, on the reverse strand, counting down.
TCGTTCGAAATTGAATTGAGGTATGTCGGCACGGAGGGTGCAATCATGGTCAAGGTCGAGGATTTGCGATCTCTGGTTGCGATCGACTTTGCAACGGTTTGTTCCGCACACTTTATCGAGCGCCATCAAAAGCGTTACGGGTACGCATGCCCCGGCAAACCCATCGAATTGGTCTCGCTCAAAGGCATGTTCAGTTCCATTTCGGAAAATCATCTGTCAACCATTGAATCGGTCGAGGCTCCCTCTGTTCCTGCGACAGCTCTTCGGTCATCCTCCTGCGGCGTTTTTCTTCGTGAAGCTTTGCTGCCTGGGCAGTCTTTGGTCGGACCTGCATTGATCGTGTCGAGCGGGAGCACAACTGTGATTCCAGCGACATGGACTGCGAGTGTCCTGTCTGACAAGACCCTCTCGATTCGTAAGCATCCTGTGGAAGATATGTGGCCTAGGCTGCCAGCCTGTGAAGAGAAGACTCTGGGCTGGCAGCCTATGCCACATTCAACACCCTCTCAGGTCGATCCGGTCCTGCGTGAGGTGCTGGCCCACCGCATCGCGGCCATAGCTGACCAAATGGGAATCGTATTGGAACAGACTGCACTGAGTGTCAACGTCAAAGATCGCAGGGACTTTAGCTGCGCTGTTTTTGCGTCGAATGGCGATCTGATTGCCAACGCACCGCACGTGCCTGTTCATTTAGGGGCCATGAGCCAAACCATCCGCTGTCTTCTCGAATTGTTCCCAGTGATGGAACTGGGCGATTGCTATGTGACCAACGATCCCTACCAAGGTGGCTCGCATTTGCCTGACATCACGGTCGTAACTCCTGTTTTTGCACACCAAGCGACAGGCGAAAGAAGTCGGCCTGACTTTTTTGTTGCATGTCGCGCGCACCACGCTGAAATCGGTGGCGTCTCGCCAGGATCGATGGCGCCCACGTCGATGAGGCTTGGGGATGAGGGAGTTATCATTCATCCGATGCACTTGGTTCAAGCTGGAATCGATCGGTCGAGGGAAATAGAGAAACGACTTCGTTGCGGAAAGTACCCATCGAGATCCGTTCCTGAAAATATGGCTGACTTGGCTGCACAGCAAGCGGCAAACCAACGCGGAGTACAAGCCATGCAGGAACTGGCCGAACTCTATGGCTTGGAATTGGTCACGCATTACCTGGAGCATATCCAGCGCGCATCCGAAGCGAAGACACGTGCGTGGATACAAACGTTGCCGAGCGATGTTCATAGTTTCAGTGACAAGATGGACGATGGCACTCGGATTTGTGTCAGCATTCAACGATCGTTGGATTCCGAACAGCGTCCCTTGCTTCGAATTGATTTCGAGGGTACTGGCTCGATTTCCAGAGGGAATCTCAACGCGAATCCGGCCATCGTTTCTGCGGCGGTCATGTACGTAATTCGCTGTGCAATTGCCGATTCGTTACCTCTCAATTCTGGCGTGATGCGTTGCATTGAATTGCTCATCCCTGAGGGTATTCTCAATCCAAAGTGCATTGGCCAGCAAGAGGATTGGCCCGCTGTTGCAGGAGGAAATGTCGAGACAAGCCAACGCGTGGTCGACTGCCTACTCGGAGCACTCGACTTGGCTGCAGCAAGCCAAGGCACGATGAACAATTTCTTGTTCGGTGACGCCAGCTTTGGATACTACGAGACGATCGGTGGTGGAACGGGTGCGACGCCAAGTGCGGCCGGTGAAGACGCGGTCCATTCGCACATGACCAATACGCGATTAACGGATGTGGAGGTTCTTGAAAAGCGTTATCCGGTTCGGCTCGTTCGATTTGAGATTCGGAACGGTAGCGGTGGTAGCGGAAAAAACTTCGGGGGAAATGGGCTAATTCGGCAAGTGCTAGCTTTAAAACCATTGGAAGTTTCGTTGGTAACGAGCAGGCGCAACACGGCTCCATTTGGACTTCGTGGAGGAAAAGATGGAAAGCCTGGCGAGAACTGGCTAATACACAGTGATGGGGCGCGAGTCCGATTGGACAGTTCCGTTCAAATCTCGATCAACGCTGGCGATAGCATATTGATTGAAACCCCCGGCGGCGGCGGAATGGGCGTGTAGGTCAGACTGTCCTCAGGCTGACAATCCTTTCAGACGAACCGTAGTCGCAATCTCACTACCCGTCCAAGCATACCTTCCGCCACTGATATTGCGTCATCCGTCCAGAATCTGGACACTTCGCAGACGGACTGGGTTTGAATGCAAGTAGGACGCTTGAAAGAACCGGTCAACAAAACAGAAGGATCTGTTGAAACATGGTTAACCTAGCACGGTATTCGATTGCGATTTCCTGTCTCTTTGTGCAGCTATCCTTTGCTTTGCCCGCATCTGCTAGTTCAACTGGCGATTGCATGGCAATTGAATTCATGGCGGAAGGTTCACAACAATGCGAGGAAATGCATCGAACGACCGAACAAGCAATCAAAAATGGCTGGGTCATTCGAAGAATCGATACGAAGCGAGAGCCGCACGTTGCTATGCGTTGGCACATTACCAATGTTCCAACGACAGTGCTTGTTCGAAACGGTCGCGAAATAGATCGAATACTAGGACCGATTGGCTACCCCGATTTGCAAAAACGGCTTACCGCAGCTTCCTCAGTCGATAGCGTTCGCAATAGTCTGGATCGTCATCGAGATCGAATGGACAACGAACAGCCGATTGTCCGAGGCCAATCCCCAATTAGTTTGATACCGATGGCAAACGCAGCAGTCCTTTCCAATGCAGCTACCCATTCGTCCAACCCATCATCGTTAAAACAACGCGACCCTCCGTCGCTAGGAAATCAACTCGACTCGTTGAGAATCCAGAGCGACCCGCAGGGCGCGACGGTTCGAATTCGAGTCGAGGAGCCCAGGCATGAATCGGTCGGTACCGGTACGATCATTGATTCCTACAATGGTGAAGCGTTGGTGCTTACATGCGGCCACCTTTTCCGCGAGAACCAAGGCCAAACGAAAATAACCATCGAGACATTCTTGGGCGGCCAGGTACATACGTATCCCGCCACTCTAATCGATTTTCAAGCAAAAGACATGGACATCGGCTTAATTGCTTTTAGGCCTAACACAGCCATGCCCATTGCGAAGCTCATTCCAAAGAATCGAACCTTGACTGAGGGACAGACGGTCTTTAGCTGGGGTTGTGATCGCGGAGCACTGCCATCGCGGCGCGACTCACGTATTACGAAACTGAACCGCTACTTGGGTGCCGCCAATGTTGAGGTGGATGGCGAGCCGGTTGAAGGCCGCAGCGGCGGGGGACTGTTCGATGAGCGGGGAGAGCTGATAGGTGTTTGCTATGCCGCTGATCCAGAACTGAAGGAGGGACTTTACAACGCTGCGGAGGTAGTCTACTTCGAACTAGCAAAACTCGGACTGCATCGTCTGTTTAACGATCGCAACGAAGTACTGCCGACGCCAACCATAGCCAGCAACGCGCAGGAAGCAGCGTCCCTACCGGAAATGACGGTCATCTTGCGAAGTCGCGATGGAAAGCACGAGCAGCTAAGCATCCCGCAACCGAGCCCTCAACTGCTTCAAGCATTGAGAGAAAGCACTAGACGTTAGGCAAAAAAGGTATCGATCGCCGCTTCCGTTTATCGGCGAGCCAAAGGCGTCCGTGTGCCTTACTTCCCAATCACGTCTTTACCCATCCAGGGGCGAAGCACTTCTGGAATTCGGATCGTGCCGTCAGCTAATTGATGATTCTCCATGACCGCAATAATCGCTCGGCTTATGGCGATGGCTGTACCATTGAGCGTGTGAACCAGCTGCGTACCTTTTTCGTTCTTGGTTCGGGAGCGAATATTGAGCCTGCGAGCTTGATAGTCCGTGCAGTTCGAAGTACTGGTCACTTCGCCCCATTCCCCTGCCGTCCCTCGGCCTGGCATCCATGCTTCCAAGTCGTATTTACGATAGGCTGGGCCGCCAAGATCGCCTGTTGCTGTATCAACAACTCGGTAGGGAATCTCTAGCAGATCAAACAGATCGCATTCAAGCTGACGCAATTCTTCATGTACGGCATCACTTTGATTCGGAAGCGTGAATGCAAACATCTCAATCTTGGTGAATTGATGAACTCGATAAAGCCCCTTGGACGCACGGCCCGCAGCCCCAGCTTCGGTTCTGAAGCAATGGCTGATGCCGACCAGTTTTAATGGCAAGCTCTCAGCTTCGAGCACTTGGCCGGCGTACATGCCACCCAGCGTGATTTCCGCAGTTGCGACCAGATTCAGATCCGTGTTTTCGATGCTATAGATCTGAGTTTCCGGACCGCGAGGAATAAATCCAATTCCATGAAGGGTTTCGGTATTCGCCACATCGGGAGTCGAAACGGGAACAAAGCCCTTTTTGATCAGTAGGTGCACGGCAAACTGCTGGAGAGCGAGCTCTAATAGGACAGCGTCGTTTTTGAGAAAGTAAAAACCGGCACCTGCGACGCGAGCTCCAGCCTCGAAATCGATCATGTCATGCTGCTTGCCGAGCTGCAGGTGATCCTTCGGCTGGAAATCAAATGTTGGAATGGCCGATTTGCCTCGCGAAATCTCCAAATTTGCTTGATCATCCCGACCGATCGGTGCCGCAGGGTGGGTCATATTTGGCACTCGCGACAGAATCGTACCAATTTCCTTGTCCAATGCGTCGTGCTCCGACTGAACTATTTCTTTTAGCTCTCGAAGTTTTCGGCCCTGCTCTTTGATGCCCTCGCGGTCCACTGGGGCTGAAGCACCAATCTTGGCACTCGTCGCATTGGCTTGTCGGTTAAACTCCTCAGCTTGATTGAGCTTCGTCTTTCGAAGCAGTTCTAACTCGACAAACCGATCGATTTCGGCATGTGCACCCCGATGGATGCAGTTCGCTTTGACCAATTCAGCGTTTTCTAAAACAAATTTTCGATCGAGCATTGGAAGAAAAGGGGGGATGAGGACGAATCAAAGAATACGGATCGCCAAAGTTTATCTCAAAACTCAGAATCATCCAACAAGCCCAAAGCGTTAAAGCTCTGACGTTTGATTGGATTGTACCAGCCACGTGAATTCCCCTGTATTTTAAAACAACCCGCTCCGATAAGGATCTTTGAACGCTCGGAAGCAATTTCGAGCATGGAACCAAGGATCGTTGGTCAATTTAACTTTACTGCCAATTTGAGAGACCATTCTATGCGACTTTTCCTTGCTGCATTTTGTCTGATAGGAGCCATGTCCGCCTCAACCGGTTTTGCAAAGAATGATGAGCCATTGACCGGCGGAACCGGCTTACCAGGCCACGCTCGGTTTGAAGTCAGTCCTGCTCAAGAATATCTTGTCTCACGCGCTCGAGCAGAAACCATGCATCGCGAAGCAATAATGAGGCAGCATGATTGGATGGGTTTCAACTTTGGTCGCCCAACCATCAACGCGGACATATTTTATAACGCAAATCCGCCAGTGCGTACTCGACGCATTTATAGCTACCCTGGCCTTTGGGTTGATTCCCGATCCTATGGCTTCTAGCCGTTGCTAAAGCATTGAATGGACTTTCGTGGAATAATTGCCTCCACATAACCAAACAATTGCGATCCATTTCGGGTTCGGCAACGGTACTCTGCCGCTACAAGCTGTCTTTCCAGGGTGTTCGACTCGTGAGAATCTTGGCCATGCGACTCACAAGTGATTCGAATTTTAACAAGTTGATCGATTCCTTTAGATCCCTCTGGATAAGTACAGGCAATCGCGAGCCACCAGTGACTGCCCATCCAACGGCAATTCACAATAGATCCTATAACGACTAGCCCCTCATCGGTGATCGACAAACCTTGAGGGTGTGAAGTTGAGTGCTCTGGCAAATCGATTTCAATTCGATGGATCTTCCAGTTGTGCGGTCGCACACCGCATTCGATAAAACCAACATCGGACTGATCGTCTGGCTCTATCCACTTTCTCGGTAGCTTTAGGATGTCAACCGTAGGTGTCCCAAGCAATTGCGAGACTTCTTTCCCATGTGGCGAGTCATATACCATTCGAGGATCGCCAACTTGTTGAATCTTTCCTGATTCAAGTATGGCGATGCGATCTGCTAAATAAAAAGCTTCATCGGAATCGTGGGTCACGTAGACAAAGGTCGTATTGGTTTCCCGGTGCACCAGCTGAATAAGCTCCCTGATTTCTTCGCCCATGGACGGATTCAAATGTGCAAGCGGCTCGTCGAGCAATACAATCGACTTACCGGATAGCATCGCTCTCGCGATTGCAACGCGTCGCGATTGTCCACCGGACAATTCTGCAAGCTTCTGATTGAGTGTTCCTCCCAGCTTCAGCAAATCAACCCAATCGGCAATTTGGCAACGCCCCCCCACTTTCTTGGCAGCCAATTCAAGATTTTGACGAACGCTTAAATGCTCATATCCATTTCCATCCTGAAATACGACCGCGACGTCACGCTTGTGCGGAAGGACACGGGATTGATCGACTCCGGCTATTTGGATGGTACCATGTTGAGGCGGCTCAAGACCTGCGATAAGTCGCAAAAGAGTCGACTTGCCACAACCGCTTTCGCCAAGAATGACAAGCAACTCGCCTTGTGCAACACTCAGACTGAGCTGATCAAGGACACGGATGCTTTCGTATCGCTTGCCGAGATCAGCGATTTCAATAGCCAATGGCTGAATGGCCAATGTTTGGATCGGGATCGGTTTGAAATTTGGAACACTGGAATCAGGATGCATTTCCTACAGATTACTCTTGCCGCCTGATCCATTCAAGCAGGACTTTTCCTACTTTGGTCAACGACGCCCCGGAACATTTATCGGGTGTATCTGCCATCGTGTGCCAGAAACTTTTGCTCTTTGGCACACCCCGAGTGTAATCGAAATCGATCAAGTCGATGACGGGGATTTTTGCAATCGTGTTCAAAGGAAGGTGGTCATCTTTGATTTCATATCCCACGTTGGGCTTGAACTCTTTAATTTTCAACTCCCTCGCAATCCCCCAGACTTCATCAACGAGAGGCCGTGCAAATTTGAAAGAATTTTGCTCGTAATAAAGCTGCAGATCTGCGTCCCCAATCATGTCCACCAAGATCCCGCAACGAAATCGTGGGCTGTTTGAATCATTGACATAGGACTGAGAAAAATGAGTCGAACCTAGGAAATATGGATCTCGCGGCTCTTCATACACCAGTTCTTCGGCATCGAAAAAAACCAAATCGACTCCTACCTTCATCGGCAGACTTTGCAACGCATGTCCTAGCTCCATGAACAACGCAGTCCCGCTTCCACCATCATTGGCCCCGACAAACAGTCCTTTCGGATTCCTTGCGTCGTTGACCGGAAAAGGCCTTGTATCGTAATGAGTGCATAGAAATACGCGTTCCAATTTGTCCGGATTCCAACTCACTATAAGATTCTTGACTTCTAACTTGGCCCCGGTCTCGGGATGCCTCGTTTCGAACGATTGCCAACGGACGCTTCCTCCCAACCTAGTGAAATGCTCATCAAGAAACGCCTGTTGAATTCGCATCCCTTCGGAGCCTGTAACTCTAGAACCAATGTCACAGATTTTCACCAAATAGGAAAACGCTCGCTTAGGGTCGAGGGTTGATTTCGCATTCGGCTGGCAAACGGCGACATTTCCCAGTCCCAGAAACGCAATCACACAGAGCAAGACTGTATTCAGAAGAGAATTGTTGCGCAATGGATGGCTCGTTCTCTGTCAGGAAAAAATGCGGCTTCCTGCCGCTTGAACTTGATCCTTCAATAATCGGCATTGTTTGCGCGTTTGGTTCTCTTGTCAATCAGTCTAAAAAACATTTATCGGAATACCGCAAATGCATTCTAAGCGGCCAGCGCAGATGCTAACTAGAAAACCGATGCAACTGTGGTAAGTTATTATCGGTGAGCACTCGAACGAATAACCAATCTACCTTTATGGAGTACCAACATGACCAACGGACCGATGAATCGAAAGCTAAAAATGGGGATCGTTGGAGGGGGACAAGGCTCGTTTATTGGTCGTGTTCATTCGATTGCTGCTTGTTTGGACAACAGGGCAACCCTCGTTGCTGGCGCATTTAGTAGTAATGCCGAACGATCCAAGGCTTCTGCTCCGGATTACGATGTCTCACAAGAGCGGGCCTATCCATCTTACCAAGCGATGTTCGAAGCCGAAGCAAAAAAACCAGACGGCGAACGAATCGATTTCGTATCCGTTACGACTCCCAATCATACGCACTTTGAAGTGGCCAAAGCAGCTCTCCAAGCTGGGTTTCACGTCGTTTGCGATAAACCGATGACCTTCGATTTAGCCCAAGCCGAAGAGCTGGCACTACTGGTCGATAAATCCAAGTCGGTCTTTGCTTTGACCCACAATTACACCGGTTATCCGCTCATCCGACAAGCACGCGAAATGATCCAATGCGGCGAACTTGGTGAAATCCAAGCCGTTCGCTCGAACTACATTCAAGGTTGGCTGCGTACACGTCTAGAAGACCAAGACCAAAAGCAAGCAGCTTGGCGAACCGATCCCAAACAAAGTGGTGTTGCTGGTTGCTTTGGCGATATTGCAACACACGCATACAATCTAGGTCGTTTCATGACGGGTTTACTGCCAACAGAGATCAGTTGCCACTTGAAAATTTTCGAACCCGGTCGCAAACTCGACGACTATGGAACCGCCATCGTTCGCTATGAAAATGGCGGCCTTGGAACTGTGACGGCAAGCCAAATCAGCCATGGCCGCGAAAACGATTTATCCATCGAAATTGATGGTACAAAAGGCGCCCTTTCTTGGCGACAAGAAGAACCGAACGTCATGATGGTCCGGCAGAACGGCCAACCGCATAAACTCTACACACGCGATCCAAATGCCTCGTTCATGAACGCAAGCGGTCGTGGCGCTTGCCGACTTCCCAGTGGCCACCCCGAAGCGTTCTTCGAAGCGTTCGCCAATATTTACGTCGCCGCCTTTGATGCTATGGTCGACGTCTCGCAAAAGAAGTCGATTGAACGAGTCAACACACTTTATCCGAACGTTCACGATGGTGTAGAAGGCATGTATTTCATCGAACAATGCGTCGCAAGCAGTGCACAAAACGGTGCATGGGTCTCGATGAAGCACCCTCGGGCTCGGAAATAAATGAATGACTACTCCGTGCGGCGCGGTGCGCTCTTGGCCAACGAGTCGCGAATTTCTCGCAATAGCAGAATATCCTCGGGCGCTGGCGGTGCAGGGGCTTCCTCCTTTTTCTTTTGTAAAGCGTTCATCAGCCGAACCATCATGAAAATCGCAAACGCGACAATCAAAAAATCTAACGTGGCTTGTAGAAAAGGACCATACCTAAGAATGTCAGGATCGGATAATTCCGACACAGCGGCGTTCGCACTATCCAAAACTGGTTTCCCCCCCTCCATTTTTGGTAGATACACTTTGGTGCCAAATAGGTCAGAGTATCTTAACGATAAGCCATTGAAATTAACGCCCGATCTGGCGGTAAGCAAATTCAATGGTGGCATTACAATGTCATTGACCATCGAGGTGACGATCTTCCCGAACGCGCCACCTATGACCACGGCTACAGCGAGATCGATTACATTTCCTCGCATCGCGAAGGCTTTAAATTCTTTCAGCAATCCCATGACGAATACTCCTTTGCAATGGAAAACGAATTCGAAATTTGCACATTACCTTTTCTTTTGTTCGGGCAAGCACCGCCGTTCCGACTTTAAGGTGGGATAGCTTTTTTGTGTAGTCCTAGCAAGTTGAGTGCGGGAGAAATCGCGTAAATTCCTCCCAGTCTACGAATTGCGCCCAGTTCCTCTTGAAATATCTGAAAGATGTTTTGTATGCAACGAAACTATGTGCGCAACTATAAAAATAGCCCTACTATCGATTATCGTCGCATCGTGGACCGTAGGCGCAGGCAATGCTTTGCAGATCGAGCCCAATACGATCGTTTCTCTCTACCAAAGCGCAAGAACCGCCTACTCTGATCGACAGTTTACAAAAGCAGCAAAACTGTTTCACTCGGCCTGCGAACAATGCCCCGGTTCGGAATTGGCCGTTCAATGCGAGTATTTTGCTATCATGTCTGAGTGGGCAATTGAGCCATGCGACGACTGCGCTGCCAAGCTCTCGACCTGGCTCGACAAAACAAATAAATTCCAACACGACGCGAATGAAGCAGGCCGAGACGTTGATTTCAAGCAACTCGCCAAATGGACAGAAAACGCCGAGCTGGTCCATGCAAAATGGGATCGGCAGAAACTGCGTTTTGAACTAGCAGAACAACGCCTGCAATCTTTTCTAGAAACCGCCAACACGAAGAACAAGACGACCAATCCGAGCCCCAACACCTGGCTTGAGCTAGGCTCACTTCAGCTCGAACATCGACAAGACTTCCCGGCTGCCCGAGCTTGCTTTGATAATGCGATACAAAACTCGAAGGACTCAGAGCCTGCCTACAGCCAAGCCATTTTGGGCTCTGCCCTGACCTGTTGGCATCGCCGGCAATACGAGGAAGCACGCGAATTTTTAGCTCGACTCTCTAACCTCAAGGTCGACGATGGGCTCAGGATACAAGCTCAACTCCTCAATGTGAAAGTTCAGAAGGCCCTCGGTGAAACCATTGACGTCGCCAAATCACTCGAACCCGTGATTGGACTTGCGATCGCTAGCAATACGTCTGCGGCAACGCTTTATGAACTGGCCATGGCGCTTATCGAGGCAGGCCAGGAATCCAATTCAAATGAAATACTCGTGCATCTCGTCCATCAGTTCCCCAACATCCCAGTGTCGATCGAAGCTCGCGTTCGACTTGCGCGCAATGCATCGAACAATCGACAATGGAAAGAGTCAATCGACTGGTCCGATCAAGCGATAAGTATGGGATGTCCCAAAGAGTTGCAACCGTATGCGTGGATGCTGCGTGGACAAGCCAAGCTCGAGCTAGGCGCGTTCGAGAATGCAAGAGCCGATTTGGAGAAAGCTCTTGCATATCCATCTGGTGACTTGCAACTGGAAATTTCTACTCGATTTCAACTAGCCGAAGCCCTTTATCAGCTTCAACGATTGCAAGACGCAGAACACCATTGGAAGTGGCTGGTCCAATCCGCTGAAACAATCATTGAGAATTCTCGAAAACCCGCGTGGTATCCAGTCGTTATTCTCCGTTCTGCTGAATTGCTTGCATTGCGAAAAGAGTGGAAACAAGCAGAGATTATGGTTTTGCAAATTCGAAGTGATTTTCCCAAATGTAACCGCGCCTGTGAAGTCGATTACCTATTGGCAAGATGTTTGGTCTCAAAAGCTGACTTCGATGCCGCGAGACAAGTTCTGAATTCCGTTACGCAAAGAGAAAACTCGACACCCGACGAGCTCGTTGCGCGTGGATATTGGATGACGGGCGAGACCTATCTGATGCAACGCAACTACTCAGATGCGTTGGTCGCCTATCGTGAAGTATTGAAGATTCCGAACCAGGAATACTGGACTTCTGCATCCCTTTTGCAAATTGCTCAATGCTGCGAAGCTATGCAAGATGCGCAAGGTGCGAAAGACGCTTGCGAAACCATTCTCAGCCAATACAGCGACAGCCCATTTGTACCGGCGGCCCGTGAACGTCTGAGCAGACTTCCATCCATTTCCCTTACAAAACAACAAGCCAAAGAACAAACTTTAGGAACCAAGTGATGACGAAACACGCTCCCATCGCTAGCATTGGCTCCCGTCACACTGTCTTCGTATTTGCGTTGGTATTGTTCCTAGTGGTTTTTCCTGACGATTCAATTGGCCAAGACCCACAATTGCGTCAGAACTTCAGTCAAGTTCCAAACTACTATTCAGCTGGCCCAAACGGCGGTTCAGCCCAGTTTCAATCGAATAGGCCGCAGTCCCCGCTCGTTGGCCAACCAGACACACGCGTCGCCGCCAATACTTTGCCAAGCATTCAGGTCCCAGCTGCCAACGCCCCGACTGGAACGGTAGATCCGTCAAAAGAGACCAAAATTCCGGTCCGAAACTTATTGCAGATCTTCCACGATGGCGGATTGATGATGTATCCCATCGCTCTCTGTTCGTTCGTATTAACCGTGTTTGCATTCGAGCGTTTCATTCATCTCCGGACAGGGCGTGTCATCCCTAGGCCGTTCGTCAAGCGGCTGATTGAGCAGCTTCAACAACAACAGGTCGACCGGGACGAAGCATTGGAACTTTGCGAACGCAATCCAAGCCCCATCGCCGTGATCCTGTCTGCCGCAGTCAAAAAATATGGTCGTCCGTCGGTCGAGGTGGAACAAGCCGTTCTCGATGCCGGCGAGCGTGAGGGAAATCTTCTGAGGCGCAATCTGAGATTATTCAATGCCATCAGCAACGTATCTCCGCTTCTCGGTCTACTAGGTACAGTAATGGGCATGATACAAGCGTTCAACGACATCGCTGGTGCACAAGCAATGGGACGACCAGACCTACTCGCGGGTGGAATCAGCCAAGCGTTGTTAACCACTGCTGCCGGTTTGATTGTCGCTATTCCAGCTTACCTTTTGTATATGTTTTTTCTCGGACGGACAGACAAATTAATGATGGAAATGGATCTGCACTCACAGCGACTCGTCGAAGCCATCAGCGCCGAGGGACTGCAAGACAACGACACCTCTCGAACTCGTTCGCGCGCACGAAAAGCAGCTTAAGGGAACATAATGCCACTCAAGCTCAATCAAGACGAATTGCCAACCATGAATTTAACCAGCATGATTGACGTGCTGTTTCTACTGATCATCTTTTTCATGGTGGGGACCCATTTTGCAGAAGACGAGTCGAACGTCAAAATCAACTTGGCCAAGGTCACACCGAACGGTGCTATGCTGCAAGGACCGTCAAGCAAAGTGGTTTATCTTACCGCCGACGGATCCATTCAGTGCGATAGCCAACGTGTTACGCTAGAGCAACTATCAAATTTACTCACGCAGGCAGTGCGGAATTACTCTGGCACAACGGTTCAAATGAAACCGGACAAAGATGTCAACATGCAGCAATTGTTCGAGGTGCATAACGCAATAGCGAGATCCGGAGCACGGATCGATGGCGTTTCGGTCGCTTCTGTTCGAATGCCAGGAGCGATTCGTTAAGCCAACATGACCATCGCATCTATCGCAACGCTCTCTGCCATCGGAGACATGGGTAGTGGTCGCATTTGGGTCGTTGTACTGGGGCTATTGTTTGCGATCGTGGCTATCTCGCTACTGGTAGCATCATGGACTAAATGGGGGCAAACGAAATCGCTGACCAAGTGCATTGCACTTGCCTTTCTCGCGCACATTTGGCTGTTGATGTATGCGTATGGAACACGAATCGTGGCACCCGGCTTTGGTGGCGGCAATCAAGGTGGCTCGCGAATCGAGAACGTCTCAATGGCAGTCCCTCTTTTGATGATGGAAGAGGTAAAGCAACCTGAGGAGAGTCCCAATTCTGAAGACAATTCAGAACACAAAGCGGAGCCCGAGGAACCGCATCAAGCCCCTTGGGAAGCCCCTTTGAAACGATCTGTTGATTCTCCGGCTAGTCCGACGGACACGTTGACCAACGAAATCCCCAAGCTCCCAGACCTTGTAGCCTTTTCGGCCCTATCGCTGCCTGAACCGAACAGCGAGGGTCAAGAGCCTGAGCTACCGTCTCTTGAGAGTTCCGAAGAGCTTGCGCTACTCGCGGCACCAACGAAGCAGATTGATCCCACGCCTCAAAAATCAACGGCGCCATCATCCGACCTGGACCATTCGTTAACGCAACCCGCTGCTCCCCCCAAACGACGATTCGATCAACAACCGGTACCAAATAATTATCAAATGCGAATCTCTTCGCTGCGTCACCAGTTTACGATGCAAAATGGAGGAGATGTCAATACCGAGGCTGCTGTTGAGCTCGCATTAGCTTGGCTAGCACGTTCCCAAAGCCCCGATGGTGGCTGGAATGCTGCCGAGCATGGGGCCGGCCGTGAAACCGCAAATGCAACCAATCGTGCCGAAGGCGAGAATCGGCAAAATGCTGGTCTCAAAGCCAATACCGCAATGACCGGACTTTCATTGTTGGCATTCCTCGGGGCTGGCCACACGCACACCGATGGTCAATACAAGGACAACGTCGCCAATGGTCTTCGGTACTTGCTATCCCAGCAATTGCCGTCGGGCGATCTTTCAGGCCGAGGACAAATTGGACGAGAGCCGACGGTCCGGTTTGCTCGCATGTATAGCCATGGGATGGCGGCCCTGTCCCTCGCTGAAGCCTATGGCATGACAGGCGACCATGCCTTGTTGCCGGCGATTCAGAGTGCCTGCCAATACAGCCTGAACGCCATGAATCCTCGCACCGGTGGATGGCGTTATGAATTCCCTACCGAAGACCCAGGCGACCTCAGTCAATTCGGTTGGCAGGCCATGTTGCTCAACAGCGCTTCAAATCACCGATCTTTCATCCTCCCACAACAATCCAGGTTCCTCATGCAACGGTTTCTGGATTCGGTAAGTACAGGCCGCGATGGCGGTCTTGCAGTATACCGCATTCAATCTGGCCAGAGGGCATCGACAGAACAAGCGACCCCCGCAATGACCGCTGAAGCCATGGCCTCTCGACTCCTGCAAGGTTTCCCCTTGTCCCCACTGGCAATTGAAGAAGGCCAACGCATGCTGCTGAAAAATATGCCGGGCCGCAGCGAAGAGAATCTCTATTACTGGTACTACGCCACCATCGCCATGTATCAATTGCGAGGTGCTACGGCAACCGCCCCGACGCCCAACGGTTTCAACAACAATTCCATGGAGGACGCTTGGGAGAAATGGAATGAATCGCTAAAGCAACAGCTTTGCTCCACGCAAGTTCCGCGTGGGCAATTGGAAGGCTCATGGAATCCAACCTGCATTTGGGGTGGATACGGAGGCCGCGTCTATTCGACTGCCGTCGCATGTATGTGCTTAGAAGTGTACTACCGCTACCTTCCAATGTACAAACAGGACCAATTTGCAAATCAGTGGCAGCCCGCTCGTCGATGATGCACTCAATTGTGTATACTTGCACTAGCTCCTCGTACGTTCAGCCTCATCCAAACTGCCTCATTGTTGTCTATCATGTCCACACTCGTCCCAATGCAACTCTCTCGCATCATCATTAGCGAGATCAGCGACAACCAAGTTATCTATTTAAAAGAGGTTGAGGGCGAACGGCAATTTCCAATTCTGATTGGAATTTTTGAAGCGACCAGCATTGACAGGCGCGTCAAAGCAAAAGGGAATCCCCAAAGGCCGCTCACCCATGATTTGATTGTTAGCATTGCTGAGGCGTTAGGCGCCCATCTTGAAAGTGTGGTCATTGCCGATCTTCAAGACCAGACGTACTTCGCCCATCTGCGACTCAAGCGAGGCGAGGAAATCATCGAGATAGATTCCCGACCGTCGGATGCAATTGCTATCGCTGTGACGTTTCAGCCACCTCTTCCGATCTTTGTCACCGAAGAGGTTTTAGAAAAAATTGCGGGTAAGTTGTAATGGAACCGGAGTCACTTTCGCCGCGCAAAATAAAACGCATTCCATTCAAAGTCGATATCGCTGGCGTTATCGAAATTATGGGTACTTCGCTCTACAGTCACCCCAATACTCCAGTTCGCGAGTTGCTTCAAAACGCCCACGACGCCATCATGCGGCGTCGCGCTCGCGACTTGTCTTACCACGGACGCATTGATGTTTTGCAAGATGCGGTCGCTCGCACGCTCACGTTCATCGACGATGGAATCGGACTGTCGACAAACGAAGCGGAGGACTATTTAGGGACACTGGGAATCGGTATCACTGGACTCATTAAAAAGGGGGCCACCGATGCTTTTGATATCTCCATGCATTCCAACAAACGGGATGGTAGCAATTTAATTGGACAGTTTGGTATTGGGCTTTTTTCCGCGTTCATGCTGGCAGACAAAATTGTCGTCGAAAGCTTGCGGTTTGAAGGAGAAGAAGCGGTCCGTTGGGAAGCGGGTGCGGGTACCGATATTGAGCTCTCTACTTCTGATCGAACCGAGGTCGGTACGTCAGTGACCCTCTATCTCAAACCCAACTACGCCGTCTTCGCAGATGACGCCGAACTTCTGGAATCAGGTGTAAAGCAATATGCGGACTTTCTTCCCATTCCAATCCATCTCAATCATGCTAGCGCACGTTCGAATCTAATTCAAGCATCATGGCTAGAGTCGACCCCCGATAGCGATGCGGTCGAAGAACAGATTGCATCCTATTTCGGCGAGACCCCGCTGGATGTAATTCTTATTGCCGTAGAGGCACCCGTCGCGATCAAGGGTGCGTTGTACGTTTCGCCCCAACGCACGCCCGGCTTCGCCGACGATGCGACCATAGCTGTAAGCGTTCGAAGGATGGTCATTTCACGCCACATTCGAGAATTGGTACCTATTTGGGCCCCGTTTCTTCGAGGTGTTCTTGAACTCCCAAATTGTTCACCCACTTCGAATCGTGAAGATCTTGTTCGAGACGCGATTTTCGACTCGGTTTGCGATACGATTTCAGATGAAATCTATGTCCACTTTGACGAGCTAACTCGAAATCAACCGCACCGATGGCAGTCCATTCTGCATTGGCATCGCTATACGTTCGCGGGTATGGCGATCCACGATGAAAAGCTCCGCGTGCTACTGCAGTCAACATACAAATTCATCACTTCGCACGGAGAATTGACCGTCGAACAAATACTTAGCAGAAGCCGGGCGGACGCGATTGGCGAAGACGAGGCAGACTTTGTGGTTTGGTACAACGCAGATCGACGCCAAGAAGCATGGCTCAACGAATTCTTTGCAAACGGGTCGACCCCTTGTATCCATACCCTCCGGAGCTTTGAAGAAACGTTGCTCGCTGCGATGTTGGGCGAAATCACTCTCGAGCAAGTCGACCTGCGTGCCGCCAGCCCGTCCTCCGAAAAGTTTTGTGAGTCGATTCTAGGAATGGATGAACGAGTCGATGCTTCGGAAGAATGGCAAAGTTTCTTCGAGTCATTAGATTCCAACATTTTTTTGGCCTCGACCTCTTACAACCAGCCCGTCATGGCCTTCGTCAATGAACGGTATGAACTCTCCAGAACATTCGACGAATTGCGTGAGAATGGCGAATTGCCTCGTGGCTTTCAGCGTCTCATCGATCAGCATTTTCAACGTAGCCCTGCTGGTAAAAATGAAATCGTCCTCAATATCCAACATCGCCTTGTGCGACATGCTCTCGAACAAGGTACTACGAGTCTTTTGGCCAACGTTTTGAGAATTCTCGTAATTGCAGCGCTGAGCAAAGCAGGTGCCCGAATCCAAAGAGCCGCTCAAGATATGCAAGCCGAAGATCTTGAGTCCATCGCTGACGCTCTTTAGAAACTAGTCCACAGTCTTAGCCAGGATTTCTCGTAGAGCGTGTCCATAGACGTCCGTCAGGCGTCTTACTATGCCGTTCTCTAGGTGCTTTTTCTTATGGATTCATCTAACGCTTTGATCCAAGGGCCAATAAAGACACCACTATCATGATACGTTCGACCACTAAACATGTGACGATCAATCACGCAAGGTTCATTGACGTAGATGCCACCGCACACTTCTAAATCAAACTTGCACTTGGCTACCGTCGCCATTCTCAGACCTTTAACTATTCCGGCTCGAGCTGGAATCTCAACTCCATGGCAAACACTTGCACAAGGCTTATTGTTTTCCCAAAACCAGCGAGTGATACGAAGCAAATCTACATCTTCACGAATGTACTCTGGAGCACGGCCGCCACTAAAGAAGATGCCTGCGTACTCCTCCGGCTTGATATCCTTGAACGCGATGTCTGCTTCGATCGAATACCCTTCCCATTCCTTGGTAATTGTCCAGCCCGGTTTCACTTCATGCAGCACCATTTGATATCGCCGCTTTTCGGGAGCTGCAACGACGGGTTTGTAGCCTCCCTCGATGAGCCGATAGAAGGGATACAACGTGTCGACTGTTTCTGTGGCATCGCCAATGATAATTAAGACTTTGGGCTGTGTCATTACTTTCTCCTGTTGTTGAAGTTGGGATTCTTTAGTATTTTCGGTGACTCCGTTGGCCGAAAGTGAGTTGGCTGCTAATAGTAACGCCGAGACAGCGGTTGAATTCGCAATAAATTGTCGTCGATCGATTTCCATGGGTTGACTTCTCCTAGAAAAACGGCTCGCCATCCGATCTCAATCCTAAACTTTTTGTAGAAGATCTTCGAGGAAATGACGAGAGCGGTTTATTTCCGCGGTAACATCCGCAGTCTTCTCGAGAATTGGTATTCCTCTAGGAAACGGATGCATGAAAATCGAAGTCCAGCCTTGAAAGCGATTGGACTTCAATACTTGCAATAGTGGACCAAAATCCAGTTTGCCTCGGCCAGGCATTTGGAGCAACTCTTGTTCCTTAGGCAATGGCGTCATGCATCCATTGCCAAATTGCCAAGCGTAAAACACCTCCAAGGCTGGCATCAATTCCTGCATCAGCGATGAAAGGAGCTTCTCGTCTTGCGGCAGATGATACGGTGCGAATGCGATCGCCAAGTGTTTGGACGGCCGAAGCTCAAGCAGATATCGCAACGAATCGGGCGAGTTGATGAGATTACTCGAGTGGTTCTCAATAGCAATCGTTACGCCTGTTTCTTCCGCGACCGCTAAATGGGGCTTCATTTGCTCCACAAATGTCGCTACGGCTTTTTTAAGTTCAGCTCCGTGGACATCCTTGGGACCAATGGCTCCTGTCACAATTGTCTTGCAGCCCAATTGCTTGGCGAGTCGCATTTCATCTTGCAGTCCAAGAGGTCCTAGTTTGTATTGAGTAATGCATCCAAGTGAGACACTGTGTTTCTGCAAAAGACTCGCGAATTGTTCCACACCGAGCTCTTCCAATTGCTCTCTTTGATTGCCATGCACCTTGGGCCAAATATCGATCGCCGACGCACCCAGCTTCGACACCTCTGGGAGAATTATGGCAATATCAGCATATCCATACAGGCACGAAGAGACGAGGTATTTCAATTGAAATGCATTTGCCCCTTTCGCATAGGTCCAATGGCATGGCAAACTCTGGGCTAGCGCCAGGGAAGAAATTCCTTGCATCCACCTTCGTCGATTGCAATCCCTAGACGGCAATTGGAAGGACTGTTGCGGAAATTTTGAGGCCAACTGGAAAGTCATCAATGAGCCGACAGAGGCGATTCGGTTTCGGGAAGGTGGAAGATGTATTGTAAGTCGCCCCTTGTACCACCGCAATTACAACCACGTCATGATCTTACCATTATTTTGCCAACTACAAAATGGAGTCCTGAACGTGATGGCCACGCTACGGTTGGGAATGGGTTATCATGTTGGTGGATTCCAAGGTTTCTAGCCTTCCCTTCCCGATCCCTCCAACGGAAAATCATCATGAATCGTATTTCGACGCATCGCCGCAAATTTCTAAAAACGACTGTTGCCGGAGCCGCCTGTTTTATCGCATCTCCTAATATCGCAACCGCTAGCAGAACCAATTCGCAAATTATTATCGGTGAAAAACAGCACCAGTTCGAAGTGCTGCATCAATTCCCCCAATTGCCTTCGCAATACACATGGCAGACAACACACAACGTTGCTGTCGATTCAGCTAACAATTTGTACGTGATTCACGAAGGCCGCGAGAACCAGAAAGACCACCCATCGATTTTCGTATTCGATGAAAACGGAGAGTTCATTCGTGCGTTCGGCCAACGATTTCAAGGGGGTGGACACGGGCTCGAAGTTCGCAAAGAAGGTAGCCAGGAATTTCTCTATGTTACTGGTTACCAACAGGTTAAGGAGTTCGCAAAACTCGACCTTAAAGGAGAAGTGGTATGGGTCAAGCGTGCCCCGAAGGAATCGGGAGTGTACCACGCGGATGAAGCGGAGAAGCCTGCCAAGGTCTGGGGCGATGATCGCTTCCTACCGACCAACTTCGCGTTCTTGCCTGACGGCGGTTTTTACTTGGCTGATGGTTATGGTTCCAATACCATCCACCGCTTTGACAAAGATGCCAAATGGCTCAGTTCCTTCGGAGGCAAGGGAAAGGGGGAAGGTAAGTTCAATACGGCACATGGACTTTGGATCGATGACCGCAATCCCTCTACTCCCAAAATCGTAGTGACCGACCGCGCTCATAATACGCTTCAGGTATTTGACATCCATGGCAAGTACGAAAGAACCATTCCAGGCTTCGGACTTCCTGCCAACATCGACAAACAAGGCGATTTGCTATTGGTTTCGGAGCTGGTAGCCCGGGTCTCCATTTTGGACAAAGATTACAATACGATCGTTCAGCTTGGTAGCGACGTGGAACGGCTAAGTGCGGACACGAAGAAGGCAATACGCGGCGATGAAAAGCAATGGCAAGACGGAAAATTTGTGCATCCGCATGATGCTTGTTTTGACAACAAAGGCAATATTTACGTAGCGGAATGGGTTCAAACAGGGCGTGTGACCAAGCTCAAGAAAGTGACTTGAGCCATCAATGCCTCAGCTCATTTATGGTTTTTAGCCAGTTTGCTATTTCTGTTTTTCAAATCGGATTTGTTTTTCTTTATTTGGGAATAATTCATTTGGTCGGATATCGGTGGGAAATTCGCAGGCGATTGCCTAGCGTATTAGAGGAATCCGAAATGTTGGTCGATGGGATTCCTCCGGTCCTAGGCCTGGTTCAGTCAGGGCTTTTGAAAGGCCAGCGTCTAAAATGCTAACCACAAAACCTACTTCTTGCCGATTCCAGTGAAGTAATAGACAGCTCCAATCAACGCCACGCAGAGCAACAACGCTCGAAACACACTTGCCACGACTAAGCCAGAAAACGCTTCCGGCAGATTCGGTAGCTCTCGAAACAGATTGTCAATTGCCATCTCTTGAACGCCGACACCGCCTGGCGTAAGTGGCAACGTGGCCGCCGCCATTGCTGGCGGAATGGTCATGAAATGCTCTGCCAACGACGGCGTTTGCGCATAGAGCGAATTTGAAATAAGCGAGCATGCGATCGTAAAACAGCAGTGGACCATCAGGCTGGATCCCAGCAGCTCCACAACCAGCCTGGGTCTTCCTTGAAATACCATGCACGCATGGGCTACGCGATGAAGTGTGTGTCCGGCAAACGGAATGTGGTTGATCCACAAAATTGGAACGCGATGGCCGAAAAGCACAATCAATAAAAGAACAGATAGGCCAACACCACTGCAAAGAATCGCACCCAAAAAAATCCACCTCAACGTTGGCGACAATGTGGTTGCAATCGAAAGCCCGATCCCAGCAACAATGAACAGCCCCAATAAGCCGAGCGCCCGGTCCACCAAAACCGAAGCTACCACTTCGGCTCGTTTCTTGTCGGCTTTCCTAGCCGCCTCAATCGCCTTGAAAACATCCCCACCCACAGAACCTACACTCACCAAGTTCAAGAGCGTGCCAAGGAAACCAAGCCGAATGGCTTCGATCAAAGTGAACGTTACCCCTAGCGATTGAACCAGGATTTGCCATCGCCAGAAAGTAAACAAATGCGCGATCAGAATGATAATAAAGGCTTGGCCCAGCAAGAACCAGTTCTTGTCTTGCTGTATCAATGCGTCCCAATTCTTTTTGGGAAAAGTTGCAATCAAATACGAAACAATTGCAACAAGAAGTGCAATCTTGATGAGGTCCAGAATTCGGGAGGTGATACCGGGTGGGCTTTGCATGGTGCCTAAAAGAAAAAGCCTCGGCCTAGGGCCGAGGGCATGAGCTTAATGTGCGTAGTGGCGCTCGCCCGGATTGTTCACAGGGTATTTTCTGATCAGCCATTGGGCTTTAGCCCAAGGATATGGTCGCAATGACAACCGTGGGCTAACGCCCTGCGGCTAATAAATATTCTGGCCTAGCCCCATTCGGCTCAACGCCGCAGGGGTTGATTACAGCGCTCTAACCGCGAACGGCAGCAGCTAATTTGGCTGCGTTAGACGTGTCTTCCCAAGTGAATTCTGGTTCCGAACGACCAAAGTGGCCGCCAGCAGCAGTCTTACTATATATGGGTCGTCGAAGATTCAAATACTCGATGATTCCTCGCGGGGTCAGGTCGTAAAAGGTTTGGACGACTTCACAAATGCGTTCATCGCTGACCTTGCCAGAGTCCTGCGTGTCGACTCGAACACTTACCGGCTTGCTGACGCCGATTGCATAGGCGAGCTGGATTTCGCAACGATCAGCGAGGCCCGCCGCAACGATGTTTTTTGCAATATGTCGAGCCATGTAAGCTGCCGATCGATCCACCTTGGTTGGATCCTTGCCGCTGAACGCCCCGCCGCCGTGTCGCCCCCATCCGCCGTACGTATCAACAATAATCTTGCGACCGGTCAAACCGCTGTCTCCGTGCGGTCCACCGACCACAAAATTCCCAGTTGGATTGATGTGGTAGGTTATGTCGTTCGTGATCATGGCCGGTGGTAAGCACGGCTTGATAATTTTTTCGATCACAAATTCACGGATTTCTTTGTGCGTAACGCTCGGCGCGTGCTGGGTCGAAACGACCACGTTGTTGATACCGATCGGCTTGAAACCATCGTAAGCAACCGAAACTTGACTCTTGGAATCCGGTCGGAGCCAGTTTACCTCCTTTTTAAACCGAGCTTCGGTCAATCGGTTAGTGATTCGGTGCGCCAACGCGATCGGCAGAGGCATGAGTTCAGGCGTATCATTGCAAGCGTAGCCAAACATTAGTCCTTGGTCGCCTGCACCGATATCTTTGTTGTCAGCAGAGCTATCGACACCCATAGCGATGTCAGGGCTTTGACGGTCCAACGCGACCATGACGTTGCAAGTTCGACCGGAAATACCAGTTTCGTCGTCGTCGTATCCGACGTCGAGAATGGCTTGGCGAACGATATCGGAATAGTTCACGATCGCTTTGGTCGTGATTTCGCCAACGATTAGCGCCAGTCCCGTGGTTACAACGGTCTCACAAGCAACTCGGCTCATGGGATCTTGTGCCAATAGAGCGTCCAATACACTGTCGGAGATTCGGTCAGCCAGTTTGTCTGGATGACCCATGGAAACAGATTCGCTCGTAAATAGATATTTGCCCGAAGCCACCGAAACAACCTCCCTCGAATGGAAATTCGAGAATGAAGTATTGAAATGAAAAGTGTCAGCGAATAGTGTAACCACCCTTTTCGATTGTTAAAGCCAAAACGCATTTTAAAAAGGTCAGCACAATCAGCAAATTCGGCAATCTGCGGAGAATTCTCGAGTTTTGGGAGGGCAATTCCGGTTGTTTCAAATGCGTGAACGAAGCTACGAGGTAACTTTTTAACGACGGGTATAGACCTATCCAACTGTACTAATGGTTGCTTGGACGGCGAGATTCTCACTCCATGGGCTCCAAATAGCGTTTATTCTTTTAAGTTGCAACGAATCGTACCGAACTATGTCAACCTCAAAACCGACCACCACTGAACCTAGTTTTGCATGTTCATACGCTTGGCGAACATGGTGGTCCGATCCAGTGATCCGGTCTAGGGTTTTAGACACATTGGAACGGGCATCGATCCTGCTTCTATTTGGTAGTTTTCTACAAGCTCTCCTGGCCTCCATCGGGACCGCGATCCGCTTGGGCCAAAGCGTGATTATTGGTGATGTTATGTTGCTGATCACCGAAACCATGATGGTTTTCATGGTTTTGTTTCGACGCGGCGCGAAAAAACTATCGTTGCGTCCTGGCGACTGGGCGCTGGCTTTTTCCGCGACCTGCCTGTCGCTGTTAGCTCGTCCATTTCCGGGGCAAACTCACGCCTGGGATCAAGTCGCGATCGTCCTAACAATCATCGGACTCTCAACTCAGCTCATTTCCAAACTTACCTTGGGTCGACGGTTCGGAGTGGTCGCTGCCAATCGAGGACTTTGCATGTCAGGACCATACCGTTTGGTCCGGCACCCGATCTACATGGGCTATGTACTTTTGCACACTGGATTCTTTTTGCTCAATCCGACCCTTTGGAATCTGTGCGTCTTCGCAATTCTCTACACGATCAAGATTCCTCGCATCCTGGCCGAAGAGCGACTGCTCGGCCAAGATCCAGAATATCGGCAGTACATGCAAAAAGTGCGATCAAGATTGATACCCGGCCTTTTCTAGCTATGTATGGCACTGGCAGACCGAACACGTCGGTTCCGAGAATTGATGACGTGGGTCGGTCGAATGCAGGGTCCTGGAAGCAGAGCTGCCAGAGTGTGCGTTCCCACCCCGGAGCTTGGGAACGAGAGAAAACGATCACTGAGAAGTGATGCCGTTTCAGAAATCGCCTTCTTCAATGGCTTCGCGGATTTCGCGAACAACTCCGGTACGGGAGTTCTGTTGTTGAACGATGCGCCGGACATTTACTTTAAGCAATTGCCCAATTTTGCCTGCAAGATCCACGTCCCGAATTCCTTCGAATTGATTTACGACTTCGTTGCGATAGTAGATCGTTTGATTGTTCGAGTCAAATCCGCTCTCGTATGCGTCCCGAAGCTCGTTGATCCAAGCTTCAGGAACATGACGCATGCGACAATATTCGATCGACCAGATGTCGTCACCCGTGCACTCCGTTAGTAACTTTAACGCCTGGCTTCGATTCACTCGAAAACATCCTTAGAAAGTGTTCCGTTGAAATGGCACTCAGTCCTTAGGGTCTTTAGGCAAAATCGAACTATCGATCATCCATTCACGCAATCGCAATGGCCAATCTCCCGCAGCTCCTGTGCTGCCAGCTCTGTATCCAAATCCATGCCCAGCATTGGAATATACGTGCAACTCCGCTGGAACTCCTTCCGCTTTGTATTTTAAATAAAGCTGTGCCATTCCGATCGAGATATCGTCGCGATCTTTTGCTCCCAAAGCAATGAAGGCCGGTGGCATCCCTTTTCGAACAGTAAAACGGCTTGAACTACCGGGATAGATTAGCACTTGAAAGTCGGGCCGACTTCCCATGCGTTCGATTGGGTCGTTAGCGTCGCTTTTACCATCGTCAGATTCCATCGCAGCCAAAGCCGCCAGTTCGCCCCCCGCCGAAAAACCCAGCACGCCTAGTTTCGCAACATCGACACTCCATTCATTGGCTTTGCTTCGAATCATTCTCAAAGCACGCCGAGTGTCTGCCATTGCATGTCCGTCCACTGTATATGCCGAGCCGGCCTCTCGAGCCAATCGGTTTTTCAATACAAAGGCTGCTATCCCATGATCGGCAAACCATTGCCCAAGATCATATCCCTCATGTCCCATGCATAGCATTCGATGACCGCCACCTGGGCAAATCAAGATGGCAGCGGTTGGCGCGACCGCGACGCTTGCCCCCTTCTTGCTAGGCAAATAGGGAGTGATGGAGGGGTTGTGGATATTCGTGACGTTGCACTTGCCAGGCCCGATGTCTTCTTTTTCCGCTTCTGACATGCGTTCGACCGAACCAGGAGCGCCCTTTGTCCAAAGGGGTATTTGGTTCGGCCGTTCGGCAAAACAAGTCGTATTAAAAAAACAAGCAACGATGGCAATCGTGAGCGAGATAACAAATCGCATAGGGTTTATTCCCATTGGAGAGGATTTTAATTCTCAAAGAAATTTTATTGTAGCAAAGCTTGACTCCATGCTAAAGAAATATGGCCAGTAACGACTGCCTAATCCTCTTAGGTTAGGCCTTACGACAAATGTCTTAACGCTATCGGCAATTCAAAAACGGTCTTAAGCAAAATTGGGTAGCCGCCAATCAAGAAATCGCTATACTCTTGGGTTTTCCATTATTTGATGCTTGGACGATAGCCGGCCGGCACTTTTTGCATGCGCTTCCATGAATAACCGTTCCAATGGGACTTCAAGTCCCGAAAAATCCATTAGTGTCGACCATGACCTTCTTGGTGAGCGCGTCCTTGTGCTCGACTTCGGTGCCCAGTACGCACAGCTCATCGCACGCCGAGTTCGAGACCAAAATGTTTATTGCGAACTAATCCGGCACGACGTGTCGGCTGAAGTGATCATGGCCAGAAAGCCCTCTGCGATCATCCTTTCCGGTGGCCCGGCCAGTGTTTACGAGAAAAACTCCCCAAAATGCGATCCACGCATTTTCTCGCTCGGCGTTCCAATCTTGGGGATTTGCTACGGTATGCAACTAGCCTCCCAAGCTTTAGGAGGTGCTGTAGAAAAATGCCCTGCTCGCGAGTTTGGCAGATCGCGTCTCCAGATAGCGTCTATGGAAAAACTCTTCGCCGGCTTCCCACATGAAATCGACGTCTGGATGAGTCATGGGGATCAAGTGCATTCGCTGCCCGACGACTTCGAAACGCTTGCGTCGACGTCGACTTGCCCGTTTGCTGCGGTCAAGCACAAAACGAAACCCATCTTTGGCTTGCAGTTTCATCCCGAGGTCTCGCACACCGCACTCGGCGGAACTCTCATCCATAATTTTCTTTATAACATCGCCAATTGCGAAGGCAAATGGCATTTGAGCGATTTCGCACAGCGTTCGATCGAACAAATTCGAACCGTCGTAGGCGACGACCGAGTCATCTGCGGCTTGTCCGGTGGAGTCGATTCCGCCGTTACAGCGGCCTTGATATACAAGGCCATCGGACCGCAGCTAACGTGTATCTTAATCGATAACGGTCTGCTTCGAAAAGACGAGCAATCGGCTGTTATCTCGGAGTTCACGAATCACTTCAAAGCCGACTTGCGGGTGGTCGA
>CAMDKL010000060.1 GCA_945900945.1 Pirellula staleyi DSM 6068 | reverse complement strand
ACCACCACCACCTGGTCCCCAGGGCCTGTCAGACCGGCCACGTGACTCGGGCGGCAACGGTCCACCCCAGCCAGGATTGACGATCCCGGTGCCGGGGTCGGTGATCACCGCTTTGCCGTCGGGAGTTACCGTACCGGTAGCGACAATCTCAAGCTGACCCGTTGTGTGGTTGTAGGAAAAGATACTGAGCTTCATACCTGGCGCCGCGCCGTAGATATTCGGGAAGCTCAATGTGAGCGGCGTCGAGAAAGTCGCTACGCTGGGAGCTTGAATCGTGATCACCGCAGTCAGTTTGGCAACGCCTGCGGGTAGCATGCCTTGCACAAGTGCTGTTGGTACCGTGGTAATGCCGATCTGAAACGTGCTGAGTTTTTGACCGTCGAAGCCTATCGCACTGTTCGGTGGCACAGTGATCTTCAAGTATTGGCGTTGCTCGGGTGTCAGATTCGGGGCGCTCTCGGCATCGACACCAACCACAGTTGGTTGATCGCCGCTCACTGTGTGCAGGTTTGACTGCGGCAAACGAGGCAAGTAAACGCCTAAATCGTTGAGCAAGGCGGTCGCTTCCTTCGTCGTTTGTGCCATCGTCGACATGACAGTGTTGACTTGTCCGACTTCGATCTGCAGATCCATCACCATCTCGGGAAAAAAGATCCCCGCCGGCGTATTGGTTGCTGTCCGGCCATCAATGCCCAGCTTGACATTGCCCGCAGGAACGGACGTGATGGTGAAGCGTCCGCTGGCGTCGGTGTAAACGGCCCGATCCTCGTACCCCAAGACAAAGACCTTCACATGATTGATCGGGCGTAAATAGACGTCGTCGGCCGTGCTCAGTATGCCATCCGGTCCGAATTTGACGTCATCGACCGTTGCTGGCTGCAGATCGGGGCCGGGGTCAGCCACAATGCCGGTAATTGTGGTGTTCGGCAAATTAGCCAACGAGACTGTCTGAAATTGGAACTTGAGCGGGCTGCCAGCCGTACCGTTACCTGAGGCATCCAAAAGCGCGCCATCCGCAGTACGAATTGTGGAGCCATTCACTGTGACGGAAATTGTCGAAGCGCCAGGCATCGGTTGCGTGAAGAACAGCCAGGCATAGGTACCATCGTCGGACGGTACAATCGTGGCCGCCAGCTTGGTGCCGGTCGTGTCGGTCGCAAAAAAGTTATTGCTGTTGAGTGTCGCCTTGTTGATCGACCGCGAAAAAGTGATCTTGGGTCGATAAGTCGTACCGATTTCGCCGGCCCCGGCGCTTGGCGTAAAACTTTGCAGGGCCAGTGGCAAATTCTGTGGTAAGTTGACGCTCAGCGCCGAAGTCGTCGTGTTGCCGGCGGCATCCGTCGCGGAGACTGTCAGTTGGTGTGCGCCCAGAGCTAGCTTGG
The DNA here is from genome assembly GCA_945900945.1 of Pirellula staleyi DSM 6068. GTDB lineage: Bacteria > Planctomycetota > Planctomycetia > Pirellulales > Pirellulaceae > JBKCUI01. The sequence continues at coordinate 32,155 of CAMDKL010000060.1, read as the reverse complement.
ACAAATCGAGCGGAACGGAAAAGCTATACTGATTGGGATTGCTACCGATGTTGAAATTGATTGGCATCGCTGCTCCGCCGTCAAAAGCGTAAGTTAGGGCAACGATCGGTGCGAAGTGACCATTGACGGTCCCTGTCAACAGGGCACCCGCGATCAGATTACCATTGATAGCTGGAGACGCGATGGCGATCGCCGGAGCTGTCGTATTGAGAGCAAAGGCGTAGCTTCGAAGTGCCGAAATGTTACCTGCGGCGTCTGTCGCCTTCAGTGCGAGGACGTGTAGTCCGTCGGCGGAACCATTCAACGCGAATTGTGTCGGGATCGAGAACACACCTTGGGCATTGAACGCAACGTTCGAGAAACTTCCTCCATCCAATTGAACTTGTAACTTTTCGACACCAGAGAGATTGTCCAGCACACGGCCGGTTAGTGTGATATTTTGCTTGGCGGCTTGTCCAGACGCGCTGTCGAGGATGATCTTCGGCGGTTGAGTATCGGAGGAGACGGTGAAAGTTTTGAGTACGTGGTCGGCGAGCGCGCGACCGGCAACCAAGGCATCTTGATTTGAAAACTGAAAGTGGATTCCACCGTAAATCCGGCTTTGGCCGGCTTCTCGCGCGGCGGAATCGAAACTCGTAAAGGCACGCGTGACAAATTGACCGCTGGCGTCGGTCAAGAAGGCGGAGGTCGAACTAAACGGGACAGCTCTGCCAAAAAACGAGTCGAGAATTCCGGCCGCCGCGCCGCTATACGTGCTGTGGCCGGAAGTGTATTCGGAAAACGGGGGAGTGGTTAGAAGTGGAGTCCAAGTTGCATCGATAGTTGTTTGAGCGTTGCCGTCCGTATCACCTGCGCGAATCGCCGTAATGGGACGCCAGAACTCGTAATTGTATTTCGTATTCCAGGCGACAATCGAAGCATCGCCCAAGGCGACGTTAAGCATCGCAAAGAGACGAGCGTTTGAATCAAGACTCGCGCCCTGCTGCGCGGCGAGTTGGGCGGCGATTTGAACCCAATGCCCGGGAGGAGTATAGGTGCCGCCGCCGTCGGTCCAAAAGCGGGCGATTTGTGTCTGGTCGGCGGTCCGAGTCGCGCTGTTGGCGGCGCCAATGCTCTTAACCTCGCTGTAGGCATCGGACCACGCTTGACTCGTCAGGACCGGTGGCCCGGAGGGAGTGAATTGGCTTGGACTGGCCATCGCAAAGGGAGTCAGATCAGCCCACTGCGGCAACAAAGCAGGAGCGTACATCGGCGCCGTTTGCTGCCAGGCTCCGGGCCCGCTGCCCGGCACATGGTCGACAAAGGTGTTCCAACCATCATTGGCTCGCAATGCGATGATCGCATTGGCGATCTGTCTACCGAAAGCAACGCCGTCAGTTTCACTTTGCCCATCGGGAACTTGGCCAAGAGCGGCGGTCAAAACGGTGCCGAAATTCGGTATTTGCGATGGATAGAGGTAATTGAGCACCTGGTCGGCCGCGCCTGACACGGCCGCTTGGACCGAAGCGCCGGATGGGGCAGCCATGGTGACGTAGTACCCGGCTTTACCTTCGATTGAGTTCACCGCGTCATAGACGGCCGAGCTCACCATGGCCAGTGCGCGCGATGCCATGGGAGGAGGTGTAGCATCCAATTGAATCGCACCGATTGCCGCTTGAACCCAGCGGAGTACTGGATCTTGCTGACCCACGCTGCTGTTTCTGTGAATCACTCTCTGGAATTGACCGGATGTATTGCCAGCTGCGTCGGTCGCTTGTGCCGTGAATGTAGTGTCGCCCAATGCCACGACTACGTCCGGAAATTGAAAAAAACCGTTATTGCTGGAGAGCGATGTGGTGCCGGCGTTCAATAGTTGCACCGTCACGTTCGGGCCCGAGGTACCCACGAGCGTGACACGGGCTGAGTCCGTTGTGGAGGTCGTCGCAATAGCTGGGCTAGCCGAACCAGCTGATAGATTAAATTCTGGTGCGGGGGGAGCTTGTGTCAGAAGCTTAAATGAGAAATCAAGACTCGCGGAATTTCCGACTTGGTCAGTCGCTTGAACGTGCAATATGTGCTTTCCGTCGGATAGTTGGCCAGCGTTAATCTGGGCTAACCGTGTTGGACTGAGAGTGAAACTCCCATCTGCGTGCAGATCGGTAGAAATGTCAAAAAAGTTCTGGATCTGCATGCTGTCCAAACCCGCCCGCAGGGTAACCACTTGCCGATCGTCGATGGCGCTACCCGTAACAGTCGGGTCGGACGTAATCCTATCGGTACCGCTTGAGCCTGTGTCGTTCTTGAACGCGGCGGCGATGGCAGGTGCGATCGTATTCAGTGTGAATGGGACATGACGAGGTCCAACTGAACCGTCACTTGCCACAACTAGTATCTTGGAAACTAAATCACCATCCGCAACAGCACCTATAGAACTTGGATTGAAGATAAATTTGTTGTTCGAATCTAGCGTGACGGTTACTACAGGTCCACGGTTGATTCGAGCTTTCGCCGTATAGGTCAATCCGCTTAGAGGCGTGAACTGACCGACGAGTACGGAGTCGTTGGTAATTCGGTCGGAAGATGACTGCCCAGAGTCAGTTCGTAGAGACACGTTGACTTGGACAGAAGTTTGCCCAAGGTTGATTCGGTTGATGATCTGGAGAACATCGAGCGGTGAAAGCGTTAAGTCACCGTCAACGTCTAGATAGGGATTGTTGCCAACCGGTTGCCGCAGATTCAAATTCGGATCAGCCGCATTGATCTTGTTGATGATTACTAATGCATCCAATGGAGAAAGCGTTCCGTCGTCATCGACGTCGAGATTCCAAAGGGGGTTTTGCCAGTCGGAGGCGAGCATGCAACGCTGCTCGAGTAATTCCATTTTTAGCTGACGTCGCTTAGAGATCTTTTTCTGTGCAAGCGACTTTCGGGCCATTCGCACTTGTAATCTAACGACAAACGCAACTCGGGGTGATCGTTTTCGCTTCATGATTGCTTTCGCTACGCTGTGATGGGGCGTTGGACACTTGCTGCATGATACATTGATCTGAAATTATCACGGTTCAGAAATCGAATAGCCAGTATCAAACGCATTATTCTTTGGGTTCTTCGTGCCTTTGTGGTTCATCCCACTCTTTTTCCAAGGACAACTAAAATGTGCAAGAACATGGACCCAATTTCCGAAGAGCTGGATCGAACGGCGAGATCTTTTCGCTCTACTCAAAGGCCCTTGAGAAACCACGGGACGCGACTCATGGTCAACAAGTCTTCCGAGAAACGTTGCGCTGGCTGATGCGTTGAACGAAGGTGCGGGTGCTGCGGAGTTCATCTCGACCGATAAACAGGATGGGTTAGTCTGTCTTAAGATCAATCCTCCACAACGCCATTCGCCGCGGATTCAAGGTTGGTCATTTCCTATTCGCGAAAGGCCAGCGGCAGGTGAGTTTCGGCACATTCGTTTTGCATGGAAATCGACGGTCGCAATGGAGTGATGTTGGAGTTTGCAGCCGACGGGCGATGGCCTCCGGCGGATAAGCCTGGGCTTTTATCACGCTGGCCACCACTTCAGTGGCTGGGGTGTACACGGATGAACATGCCAGTAGATTCGGTCCTCGCAAGAAATAAAAAAGCCCTGTCTTGATTTCCAAGGCAGGGCTTTTGTTTTCGTTGGTAATTAACCGGGTGGCTAGTCTGCCATCGAAACTTTCGTACGTGCCTCTCGCAAACCTCGGCTAAGTATGTCTCTTAGCAAAGGCGAGTAGTCTTCGTATCTCGCCTCGTCAGCTGGACCGTCAGCATACTGGTAAATCGCATCGCGGGGTTTTGCCCCTAAGGCAATCAACGTACTGGATACGGTACCGTAGTCTGCACCGCGCAAAACCATATTGGCACGGCCTGTCAGTGACGGTGATCGAGCAAACACTTTGCTAGCAACCGCAAGGAACTTCACAGGTGAGTCCAGCGTTTGCAGCGTTAGCAACCGATTTGCTAGTTGGACACGTTCATCTCGAGGGTCGTTTAGGTTTCGACCTCCGATAATATTCAGCCCAGCCTGCATCTCGATAATTTCGTTTTCCGTCTCGTGGTGAATCGCAAACCCAGCATCTCGGTCCACAACGACAAGGTTGCAGGCTTCAAATTGGTGTTTGTCAAATTCCTCCAAGATCCGTTCGAGAGCGGTGCGCGAGCAAGTTGCCTTTAAGGCTTCTTTGCACAACAGTCCTCGAGAACGATTGCTCCCAAGAGGCTCCATGGTTCGGCGATTGCAGATACCTACAAATATGCCGTGCTGATTTACCCCTAGCCATGTTCCACCATTGCGTTGATCGGTGGGGCATAGGATGCGCGGCTTGCCCGATTGGATAGCGGGGGCCGTACTTCTTCTATCGAAAAACTCCTCTCGATTTGCAGCGACTAGGATCGGACTTTCGGAAACTACGCGATATTGAATGGCTAGTAAGCACATCGCAACATCAGCACTTTCTATGGTTTGAGTTTGCGAATCGAGCCGTGCGTAAAGGCAAAAAATCACACATACAAAGTGCAATCCTGCGGCTCGCAAGTTCTCTAAATTTAACCTCCAGGTATGCTCCTAGTCACCCCCCAAAAGGATGACTGGACATAAATTGTTGAATACTTGTCAGAAAAATTAGATCGCCTAATTTGCTGACGATGAGTCGCATCCCCATTTTGACTAATATGCAAAGTTTACGGTGCCGACGAAGGCTTAGTTCAATTAGTCAATAAATGCTTTCGGGTGGCTTTATTGGTATACTCCTCCAATCTCAAATCCTGGCCTGCTGGCAAAACTCCCATTTCCTATCTTGTCCACTATCGAATCAACCATTGCCGAGGAGAGTTCGCTAAGCCAAAGTCGTCGCGGACGAGTTGGAACATGCCTAGGAGTCTCGATTGCTGCTACTGGTTCCTATGCTCCTAACCAGGTTGTGACCAACGAAGACCTCGCGGAACTTGGTTGCGATAGCGATTGGATCGTTCAACGCACCGGTATCCGCCAGCGACGTAAAGCTAGTAGCGATCAGGCGTCCAGTGATTTGGCTTACGAGGCGGCATTGAGGTGCTTGGCTAGTGCTGGCGTGAAACCATCGGAAGTGGATCTTGTGATTTGTGCAACGATGACTCCGGACCACGTTACCCCGTCGACCGCCTGTGTTCTACAAAAACGGTTGGGATGCATTGCGCCAGCGTTTGATGTCAGTGCTGCTTGCTCGGGTTTTATGTACGCTTTGGTCACGGGTGCTCAGTTCGTTCGAAGCGGTTCGACCCGCAACGCCTTGATCGTCGGCTGTGAGGTGATGAGTCGCACAGTGAATACCCAGGATATAAAAACGTACCCACTGTTTGGTGATGGTGCTGGAGCTGCATTGTTGCAGCCCTGTTCATCTGTTCGGTCGAAATCGACCGGACTGATCAGCTTTACTTTAGGTTCCGAGGGAGACCTCCACGCTCTATGTATTCCCGCCGGTGGATCGCGTGAACCCACCTCGGTGGAGACATTGAACTGCGGGCGACAGTACTTGAGCATGGACGGGAGGACCGTCTTCAAATGGGCGGTCCGAATCGTCGCGGACAGTTCGAGGGATGTGTTGGCTGCAGCAGGCTTGACGTTGGCCGACGTTGACCTCGTCATTCTCCATCAAGCGAACATTCGCATTATCGACGCGGCGGTCAGTCACTTCGGTATTCCGAAGGAAAAAGTATTCGTCAACCTCGACAAGTACGGCAATACTTCAGCCGCCAGTATTCCAATGGCGCTCGACGACGCCAATCGACAAGGATTGATCAAGCGAGGCGATATCGTATTGTTATGCGGCTTCGGTGCCGGACTATCTTGGGGTACATCTTTGCTGCGCTGGTAGACTCATCGAAACGCTTATTTTAGCTGAATCGAACAACCTACGGTTTCGGTCCTTGGAACACTGATACTTGCGCCGGAATCCATCTCGCGAAGAGCGATACGCAAATCTTCGCGGCTCACGGCTGCCCTTTTCTTTCCAAAGCCTTGATGAAGATTGTCGATTCGGCCTTGATAAAGAATCGCACCGTCGCCATCGAAAACAAACACTTCCGGCGTCTTTGTGGCGCCCGCCCTGCGAGCAATCGAATGCTCAGCGTCCATGACAACGGAAAACGGCACAGAGTATTGCGCCGAATGCTCCCTCAACTGCTCAGGCGTTTGGTTGGGTCCTTCGTGGATCAAGGCAAGTCAAAACCTTTGTTTTGAAACTCTTTGTGCAACCTCGCGAGCAAAGGTTGGTAGCCATTGGCGATCGGACAGTCTGTGGTCACAAAGATTAACACGAGTGCCCGTTGCTTTATGGCAGCTTTGAGCGTGTAGGACTTGCCGTCGAGATCGGAAAAATAGGGGGTGTCACCGAACAGCGATGACGGTAGTGTGGGTTTATCATCAGCGGAGTGTGAATTCGTTGGGTTTGCCGTGACCAGCAATAGACAAAGCAAGATACCAAAATGGCTGAGCTTAGGATGAGGGTTGGAGCTGGCGCTCATGCTGCTAGTTTCCTTTCGGTTTCGCATTCAGAAATCTTTCGATCGACTTCCTGCCGTTTTCCAATTCATTTTGGTCCAACATTTCGTCGTTATTGTTATCCATAAGATCGAGCAAGCGATCGCGTTGTTTTTCGGGAATTTCGTTCTTCTGAAGTTTGCCATCCCGATTTCGATCCAACAGCTTTAGAAGCCCACCGCTCAAGGGACCGCTGCGACCCATGAGTCCACCTAGGAGACCCATTTGAGAACCGATACGTTTTCGAAGGCTCTCTGACGTCCGGGATTTTAGTTCCTGCTCAAGTAGGACACGTTCATTCTCGTTTTTGGCGATCACAAGCATCGTGATCGATCCCATTTCGTCGGTCGATTCACGACCCCAACTAATCGGACGGGGGGGTGAAAACGGGTTTTCGGGATTCTGTGCGGAGTTGTCGTAGACGATGTCGACCACAAGCTTGGTTCCTTTCGATAGAGGCACAGGGCTTTCAAACAAATATTGATCTTGCCAATCAAGATCCCAATCATCGATTCGCAACAATTCCATGGGTTTACCCCCAGGCGGAGTTGCGATCATCGTCATTGAGCGACAAACATAATGAGCGTGGCCACCGATTTCAAATCCCACGATATCGATAGGCAAAACATATTCATCATGGACCAAGTAATTGGAATCCCCAGCGTCGATATCGATGCCTGCTCCCATCCCAAAGAGTGGTGGCAGTTGCACCGGGACTAATAGCTGTTTGGGCGCTCGGTCTGCAAAATAGAGTCCGAGCTGCGACTGTTCGGTTTCCTTTTTCCCTGTTGGGTGAAAGTGCGTCTGCATCACTATATCGCTGCCCTTGGGCAGATGGCGAGCTAAGTCTCCTGGCAGACGATTGGGTGTTGCACCTGGAACATATCCACCCAAACCCCGCGCGAGGCTATCCGGCATGCGATCGAGCGCGTTGCCTCTGGTCTTCAGGAAATTCATGCCAGCGAATCCAGGCTGGCCATCTGCACTTTTCTGTTCTTTTGCCGCACCATCGATGTCGAGAAAAAACAATGCATGGTGCACCGCACCTCTAGCTGTCGGACGGACCTCGATCGCCTTAACCCATTTGTCCTCGGGCAGGCCTACCGGAAACACGAACGAACGATAAAGGTCAGGGCCATCCGCAGGGATTTGAAACGGGCGTTCCATTTGAACAACCAAGTCAGGGACGCCGAGACTCCATCCGTCAGGGAAATCAGGTACCTTTGGCAATTTCGATATGTCCCCCTCAGGGCATCCCGCTGCAATCCAGGCTTCCATTTGATTTTTCTCATGATCGGTCAATCTCCGATCATTCGAAAAATTCAGACCGGCGTGAATCGGTTTCCATGGAGGCATATAGCTATCCCGAATTACCGCTTGAATGGTCTCCGCACGCTGCGATACATCTGCATAGCTAAGCAAGGGAAACGGGCCTGCCTGACCTGGTCGATGGCAATTAGAACAATGACCGTAAACGAGCGATGCGATCGGCTCGGCAAAGGTCACGTTGGCTGCTGTATCACCATTCGCCACCGCAAACGCTCGCGATGTACCAACGTGGGAGCAAAGTAAGAAGGCAAAAAAAGAGTTAGAAGTCTTTTCATTTGATGATATTTCTTTTTGTTTATTTGAAACGATTCCTATTCATTACTCGATTTGGGCAATGCGTCCAAGTCGGCTTCTCTTCCAACTGGAGAGTATACGTTGCCCCGTTCCAGTGTGACATGTTTCAGCTACAATCGCATGGGAACTTTGAAAAACCACAATGGCAGGTCTGGAAATTTGGTCGAATAAAGAGGGTTAGAAAAAGTTGGCTTCCTTTTTGGTTGTACGCGGTGCTAACATTGGCACCCACTATTTGATTCACAAATCCAAACAAAAATTGGGGCGAGATAGTCATTGCGACGTCCATCTCGAGGACTCGGAAGCTTCTAGAACTCATGCCGAAATCGATTTTGTCGACGGCGAGTATATTTTGCGAGATCTAGGAAGTAGCAACGGGACTTTTGTAAACGGTACGCGGATCACAGAACATACACTGTGCGTCGGCGATCGTGTCCAAATCGGCAAGCGGTTGATGTTGTTCCGTTTAAGTTTTCGTCCCTTTGGCCCAGCGGACAATGACGTCGATATCGTGCAGAATGCAAACAGCGAGTCGTCTCAAATTGTTGGCCGAGTCGAAGTTGAAAAGCAATTGAGTGAACGGACCGACGATTGGACAGCTAAGATCAAGTCCGACAAAGCATCGTCCCAAGCAAAAAGTCATTGGGAAATCATGTACCGTACTTCGCTTGCGGTGAGTCGGACTTTGGATATCGACCAACTGTTGCACCAAATCCTGGAGCTGATTTTTCAATGGGTGAATTGCGATCGCGGTTGCATCATGCTCACTGACTTGGAAACAGGAGAGCTGATGCCGAGTTGCCGCCGCAATCGCGGTGTCAATGCCTCTTCCCACCGAATGACCATCAGCAAGACGATTCTGGATTACGTCTGTAAGAAGGAAGAAGGAGTACTTACCAGTGATGCGTGCGAAGACGAACGCTGGAACGCCACCGCCAGCATTTCCGCTGGCGGGATACGTGAAGCCATATGTGTCCCCATGAAAGGACGCTACGGTAGCGTTGGTGTTATCTACATTGACACCTCGGTTTCGGCGGGCCAATACGCAATGAATCGCGAACCCGTTTTCAATGAAGAGCATCTCAAAATGCTCATCGCAATCGGACATCAAGCGGCACTTGCGATCGAAGATACCAACTTCTACCAAAGTATGGTACGAGCCGAACGTCTTGCAGCCATGGGCCAGACCATTGCGACGCTCTCGCACCATATTAAGAACATTGTCCAGGGGCTTCGTGGTGGCGGCTATCTCGTCGATCAAGGAATCAAGGGTGGTGAAATGGACGTCGTCCAAAGCGGCTGGCGCATTTGCGAGCGCAACCAAGAACGCATCGAATCGTTCGTAATGGACATGCTCACGATGAGCAAGGATCGCAAGCCGAACCGCAGCATCGTGGATTTGCGCACCGTCATTGATGACGTAGTTGAGCTATCAACGATACGGGGCACGGAAAAGTCGGTTTCTATCCGATGGAGTCGTCCGGAAGCGTTCCAAAAAATGATGCTTGATAGTGAGGCCATTCACCGCGCTCTTATGAACCTGGTCGGTAATGCAATCGATGCCTGTGTGGACAAGCTGGATGGCTGTGTTGAGATTTTCCTCTGTGAGTCCAAAGAATTTGCGAGTATCCAAGTGCGAGATAATGGCGTTGGAATTGCCGCGAATGACCTTGGGAGAATCTTTTCCATGTTTGAGTCCAACAAGGGAAATCGTGGAACTGGGTTGGGTTTGCCAGTTAGTCTCAAAATTGCGAAAGAGCATGGGGGAAACATTGAGGTGCGATCCGAAGTAGGTAATGGTACAGAATTCGAGTTGCTGTTGCCGTGGAAGCCCAATCGTGTTCCAAGTTCCGCTGAATCATTACCGACCATGCGAGGATAGCCTTCGATCGATACCAGTGCCGTGTCAGCCTGAGGACAGGCTGACGTACGTGGGCTGATCCTAGGAATCGGCAGCGACTTCTTGTTCAACTTCGTTGGCTTCAGGTTTGCCTTCTGGACCTGCGTAGCCACCGCACGCAATGATGGCATCGCGTATGGCGTTTGCAACGTCTTTGTTTTCCATTAGGTAGTTGCGTGCCTTTTCCTTTCCTTGGCCAATGTAGGTATCGCCATACTTGAACCAAGCACCGCTACGGTTAACGATCTTGTGAGCTGTGCCAAGATCGAGTAGGTCACCTTCGAAACTGATGCCACAGGTGTGCATCATATCGAATTCCGCAATACGGAATGGTGGTGCGACCTTATTCTTTACGATCTTGGTTTTGACTCGCTGACCGACAATCATTTCGCCATCCTTGAGCTGTCCAATCCTGCGGACATCGATTCTGCACGACGAATAGAATTTCAAAGCGCGACCGCCAGGGGTCGTTTCCGGGGAACCGTACGACATACCTCCTATTTTTTCACGAATCTGATTAATAAAGATTACGCAAGTTTTGCTCTTGGCGATAACGCCAGTGAGTTTACGCATGGACTGGCTCATCAAACGAGCTTGTAGTCCGATGTGCGAATCACCGATCTCACCCTCAAGTTCCTGTCTTGGAACCAATGCGGCCACCGAGTCGATGACGATAACGTCAACCGCATTGCTCTTGATTAGCATCTCGGTGATTTGCATGGCTTCTTCGCCGCTGCTGGGTTGGCTAACTAATAACGTGTCCAATTCAACGCCGAGCTTCTTTCCCCAGCTTGGGTCGAATGCGTGTTCAGCGTCGATGATAGCCGCGATGCCGCCGGCCTTCTGAGCTTGAGCGCAAATATGCAATGCGATAGTCGTTTTGCCGCTGGATTCTGGGCCAAAGATCTCGATGATTCTGCCACGAGGAACTCCGACTCCACCAAGAGCCATATCGAGAGAAAGCGAGCCCGTTGGAATGCCTTCAATTTTGAGCTGTGCTTCTCCGCCCAAAGGCATAATGGAGCCTTCGCCGAATTGCTTTTCGATTTGTTGGAGAGTGGTCCTGAGGCTAGGCTCTCGTTTGTAGATACTCTCAAGACCGGTGATCGGCTCAGCCGGTGGGCCTTTGTCGGATTTTTTCTTGCTCTTGCTGGTTGAAGCGGCCATACCTGAAATTCCTTTTATCTGAGTGAAACCTAATAATGAGAGACGGAGAATGGGTGTGCAATCGCATGCGGACAAGTATCTCTCATACAGTACCCGTCGCCCATCACCTAGAGATCAATCTCGTTTGAACTATGGCATTCCAAATGCTGGTTAGGATGCTAACGCATTCTTGCCCAGTTCACAACAAGCCTCCAGGTCCACAAGCTATTTTTCGTCATTTAACGGACACGTCTGGTCAATTGAAAAGATTTTTGAATAGATTGTGGAACGAACCCAAACGGGGTTTGACCGAATTCGCGGATGCAACCCCGTTGGGGTAATCGAACTGCGTGGCGACTTTTCCCCAGGGTGCGCTTTGCGATCCTGGGCTCTGAGATATGACCCCGTTGGGGTGAATCGCATACGGCCCTACTGGCCGTTAAAACAGTTTTCGCCGAATTCATGCAATCCATTGATAGATCACGCATTCAATCCCAAATGTATCGTTCATCCCATTCAATTTCGTAACGTCTCATGAGCCTTCGAAATTCATCCTGAAATGATTCCGATTGATGATGTTCCTCTTGCTTCTCAATGTATGCAACCAAAAGATCGACATGGCTCGGACTGATGGAGAAAGCACCATACCCACTTTGCCAATGAAAGTTTTTGAAGGCGGCACCATTGTTCTTGACCTACTTCGACGATTCACGTTTTAATTCCTGCATCAAGTCCGCAATCGAAATGGTTCGTCCGAAACGGAACAGGATTTGGACATGATCAGCCACGCCACCGACGCGAATAACAGGACAACCAAGTTTCGTACATGTCCCACCAAGATAGCAATGTGTTTCCTGAACTACAGCTTTGTCTTGGAAGAACGGCCATCGTTCTTTGGTAGAGAACACAAGATGCAAATATACCTGGGCCAGCGACTGCGCCACGTGAATGTTCCTCCTATGCGGGATCTATGACAAAGGATGATTAATTCGAATGAAGTGGTGTGATACGTTTTTGAACGATATTTCATTTCGGGCTTCCATTCCATACGCCAAAAGCACGGCAATCGTTAAGACAACGATGCCACATTGTATTCGCTAACGATGCCACATGTTTCGAACGCCAACGGCGTAGTTTTCTTACGCCAACGGCGTAATATCGCATAGCCCAGGGTCGCGCAGCGCACCCTGGAAATCTCGCGTGATCGCATGAGACCAAACCCCAACGGGGTTTCATCTAATTCGTAGACGCAACCCCAGCGAGGACGACGCTCGACCAGTCCGCCAATCGCAGAGGGGACGCCGAATATCAAAAGTATTTTCCGAAATCTTTCCGGATTTCGATCAAAAAATGTCGCGAAGGGCTAGTGAGTAGTGTTATTAGTATTGCCGCCGGAGGTAGTGATCCAACTGGTTGTATGCCTTGTAGGACTGGCATAAGGGACACAAACAACCCACAAGAAACAAGCGAATCTGACGAAGAGTGTATAGATTGTCCTTTCTAAACTTATTAGTCCTGAATCAAGCGAACGCTTGATTCTATTTTCGTGATTTATTGCAGAAAAAACGAGAATTCCCCAGCGATTCCGGGTTAAACGAGTATCAACACAACTCGTTTTATCCAGCCAGTTTTCATTTCGCCGCTCGCCTAAGCTCTAAGTTCGGCGACAACTAGAATTCTACTTTAGCTCTACCCCAATCGTTTTGCGGCCAGTTTCATTTTGGCGATGCGTTCGGCGACAGCGTGATTGGCACTGGCAAGTCCTGATGCGTTGGTTACAGGCTCAACGCCAAACAAATAGAACTTGACTTTAGGCTCGGTCCCCGAGGGTCGCACGGCGATTGCATTGCCTGACGGTACAGATTGCCCAGGCAAGGCCAAATCGAGCATAAGCATATTGCTTTTCGGAGCGAGGATTGTCTCGGTTCCGCCACCGACAATGCGTCGAGTTAAGTTACCATAATCTCGGACTGCCACTACCTTGAGGCCGCCCATCTCGGCTGGTGGATTGTCGCGAAGCGATTGCATGAGTTTCTTCATGTTGGCCATTCCCTCGCTCCCCTCCATTTGGACGTTGATCAAATCCTCGAGATGACAGCCGTGTTGGACTTGCAACTGATCAAGCCGTTGATGCATTGTCAGCCCCTCGGCTTTCAAGTCAGCTGCCAGTTGGCACATCAGCAAGCAAGCGACCGCACCGTCCTTGTCCCTACAGTACTGGCCGATGAGGTAACCGTGTGATTCTTCCGTTCCAAAAGCGAAATCGTCGGGGCCACAATCGTCCATCAAGCCGGCAATCCACTTGAATCCGACGTGAATGTTGCCTTCACATCGAGCGCCATAACTTTCCGCTATCCGACGTATCAAATCGGTTGTAACCAACGTCTTGATCACGTAAGTTTTACTGGTCAGCTGCCCCAACGACATGAGTTTTCCGAGTACGAAATCGGTGAGCAGCGCACCCAATTGATTGCCGTTCAGGGTTGCCCATGGGCTGTTCGCATCTGTCGTTAATGGACAGGCGCATCCCATGCGATCGCAATCTGGGTCAGTGGCTAAAATTAAGTTCGCATTTTTCGCTTTGGCATCTTCAATGATGGCGGTGAATACGGCGGTGTTTTCCGGATTGCTAACATGACCAGGCACATTTGGGAAATCTCCATCGGGTGTTGCATGCGGCCCATATTCGATCACATCGTTGAAGCCCGCCGCTTTGAGCAGTGGAAGTACAGCGAAGCTACCGACACCATGCAGGGGAGAATAAATTAAACGAACATTTCGTGATCCGGGCCATGAGTACTTTGTGGCGGATGCTAGATAGTCGCGATCGATTTCCTGAGTAATGATCGAAATTTTTCCGGTTTGAAGGGCGTCTGCAAACGAGACCGTTTTGATTTGTTGGACATTCATGACACGATCAATGATGGCTGAGTCGTGAGGCGGCAGAATCTGGCCACCGGTCGACCAATAGACTTTCACCGCGTTATCGCTCGGCGGATTATGCGATGCCGTAACCATGATTCCGCACGAGCATTTTTTCTCCCGGACGGCAAACGACAACTGAGGCGTTGCGCGGTAGTCGTCCAGGAAATAGACGTGGAAACCGTTGGCCACCATGATCGACGCGCAGAGTTCTGCGAAATGGCGAGACTTGTGCCGAGTGTCGTAGGCGATCGCGCAGGAAAGAGGCGCATTGGAAGCAGGCATTTGTAAAATGTATTCGGCCAAGCCTTGTGCACTTTCGCCGATGGTTCGATCGTTGATTGCATTGGACCCGATATCATTCATTCGACCACGCCGACCGCCTGTGCCGAAAGGAATGACGGTCCAGAACGCATCGTCCAACGCTTGCCACTTGCTGGATTCGATTTGCTCGAGAACTTTGGGCAGGTACGAGGCGTACCGGTCCTGCGTCAGCCAACAAGTAATGTTTTCCAACGACCCCGGGCTGATTTTCCCTTGCGATTGGACCATTTTTATCTGTTGAACAGCTGACTGGATTCGAGGTGAGGTGGACAAGCTTACTCTTTCTTGGACTGGATAGAAAAGGATTTTACTGAGCCGCAGGCACTAACCCAATGGCATTCAAGTCGTGGGTTTCGTGAACCGGTGGGCGCTAGCCCCGGGCCTGATTTCACCGGCGATATCACCTGATAGGCAGCCTGAGGCCCTAGCGATTATCGCCCGCCGCTCCATATCAAGAATTCTAAGTTGTTTGCTAGCGTTTTGCCATAGTCGAGACATAGTCTAGAATTGTAACTGCGGATGGGATGGAGTCTCTCAATGGAGGCAAAGATTCCCTGTTGTGGCCTTGCCAAAAGGTGGGCAATGCTAAAGATGTATAGATCGAAGGTTAAAGAACTCGCAGTAAGGGAAGGCAACAATTGAATCACTTTTCGAAAATGCCGCCGGTCTATGACTCGCACGCGTACCAAAGCTATCAACGCCAACGGCAGATGACCCTCGGCGATTTGTTGTTGGAAAACCGTATCGTTTTCCTCCAAGGTGAAATTTACGCTGGCAATGCTAACGATGTCATCATGAAATTGCTCTACTTGCAAAGCGAACAGCGACGCAAGGACATTCACTTTTACATCAATTCTCCGGGTGGCGAAGTCGTTTCGACGTTGGCTATTTACGACACAATGCAGATGCTGTCGTGCCCTGTGGCAACTTATTGCGTGGGACAGGCAGCTAGTGGTGCGGCGGTTCTTTTGGCGGGCGGTTCACCGGGCAAACGTTATTGTTTGCCGAACAGTTCGGTAATGGTCCACCAACCGCATGGCGGCGTTCGGGGCCAGATTTCCGATATTGAGATCCAAGCCAGAGAAATCTTGAGAATGCGATCGCAACTCAACGATATCCTTGCAAAGCACTCGGGAAAGACTGCGGATCAAATCGCTTTGGACACAGATCGAGATTTCTTCCTTACGGCAATTCAGGCCATGGAATACGGGTTGGTCGACAAGATCTTGACCAAGACGCCAACGGGCGACGAAGAGAATTCCTAACGCACACCTACTCTGGAGCCAACGATTAAATGCCACTGATTCCATACGTCATTGAAAAAAGCGGTCGAGAAGAACGCGTTTACGATATCTATAGCCGTTTGCTCAAGGATCGAATAATATTCTTGGGTTCGCAGGTAGATGATGAAATTGCAAACGCCTTGGTCGCACAGATGCTGTTTTTGCAATCGGATGATCCGAAAGCGGATATTCACATGTACATCAACAGCCCCGGCGGCAGCGTTAGCGCCGGCATGGCTATTTATGACACGATGCAGTTTGTTTCGTGCGACGTTGCGACCTATTGCATTGGCCAAGCGGCGTCGATGGGTGCTGTATTGCTGACCGCAGGTGCCAAGAATAAGCGGTATTCGTTACCCAACTCCCGAATCATGATCCATCAACCACTTGCCGGAATGCAGGGAACTGCTGAGGAAATCTCGATTCACTTAAAAGAGTTTCAACGGACAAAGCGCCGTCTCAATGAGATTCTCATTCGCCATTGCGGACAGGGACTTGAGCAGATTGAAAAGGACACCGACCGTGACCGCTTCATGGATCCGGAAGAGGCTTGTGCGTATGGATTGATTGACAAAGTAGTGGAGTCCATGCCTCGAATTGAGCCGACCCCTGGCGCCAATCTATAGTGTAGAACGTCACTCCGTGCCGTTTCTCTAGGCTGGAAGACCACAGTGAATCCGAGTCGAATTCATGCGAGACCCGGCTACTTTTTAACGCCGGAAACGCCTAGATAGCGTTGGTCGATGACGATAAATTCGAAGCCGCCTCCCTTTTTGATCTGTCGACACTCGAACACAGTCTTTGCTATGTCGGCAATTCGCAATTCCTTACTGCGTTTTTCCACATAGTAAGTTGCTTCGGCTTGAGCGAGCTTCTCTTCGGTATCTTTTGAGACAAATTTGAGAATTTGGCGATTGGTGTTTGGAATTCCAGCGGTTTGCAAAATCTGCCGCTCGTACTGTTCTAAAACATTCTGTGTTGTGCTCATGAAATACAGTCGGCCCTTGAAATCCTTAGAAGTACCCGATTTTTTACTGGGAGCACTTGCTACACTTGCGACATAGTCAACGGTTGCAACACCACCGCCAATGGCCGCTATATCAATTTTAAAAAACTCCAATTGAAGGGCATAGTTGCGTCGATCGCGAGCTGTAAATTTAAGTTCCCATCGTTCGCTGCGTGGTACAATTTTTTCGCCCTCGCCCTCTGCACCGGCTTGGCGACTATCCCCTTTGCCTGCGCTTGCGTTGTTAGCAGTCATGCTAGATTCGATACTTTCCAACGTCGCTGAAATGGTGCTGATAGCGTCGGTCACCATTTGCAGCGTCTGTTCGATTGCAGGTTCATTGAGTTGTTCTACTTCATCGGCAGCAGGTGGATCAAAGTCTCTTTCCAAGCCTTCGGCATTCAGCCCGCGGCCTTCGACTCGCTCTTGCTGGAGCGTAAGCCCCTTTGCGGAGCTCGACATCGACCGCATGAAGAACAAAAGCGCGAGCAAGAAAACACCTAGGCCAATCAGGATAACCAGGCTCAAAAGAAAACTGGACGTTTGGTCCACCTTGTTGGTTCGCATCGAGGTCTCGTCGACCTCGAGAAGCCCTTGAGCTGGTTTTGCACTGGATGTTGCGGAAGACATAATTGCGTTTGCTAAGAGATTTTGAGTTTGATTTTCGTGCGGTGCAAAGTTAGTTGACGAACACGTAATTGGGTTTGAGGCTCAAAAACCACTTCTTCCATTGTGTAGACGCTTTCAATTTCGTTGGGTCGGAGAGTTTTTCCCCTTTTTCTTTTGGCAAATGGTGAGTATCCAACTGTCTTGAGATAAGTCGCAAAGACTGTTCCGCGATGCGAGGAACGTCTGGGTCTGGATCCGTAATTGCGTAAATCAATGCCGGAACTAGGTCCAAATCGTCGCCCCGACCAAGTAATTTGGCAGCGATTTTTCTGGTCTTAGGTTCTTTAGCGTTCAATAGCCTTGCGAATCGATTTAGCTGCTCTTTCCGTTGATTTGGGTCGGCAGCCAACAGCATCTTGTCAGCTACCAATTCATCTTCCGTCTCATTTTTTCCATCTTCTTCGAGCATTTTGAGAGCATCGTCAATGGAGGTCGTTGAGGTTTTGGAAATAACTTTACCACCAACGGCGCGGACCGAGGTCAAGTCATCTGGCAAAGAATCGCCACCAACAACATAAGCCTCGTTCAAAGCCCCAATTGCCTTCTGAGTACTTCGAATCAAAAATAGAATTGCAAAACTGGTACAAACGGGAGGGCTAAGAGAGCTATCAGTGTCTTTGACTCCCCACGCTCCGTTTGGAGACTGTGCAGCTTGAAGTATCTCAACAGCTTGATTGTACCAATCAGGGCTCTTTTGTTGCTTCCCTTTGGTAATCTCCAAAAAGGATTCGTACCGCTCGCGGCTATACACATAATAGTAATGCCATATAGCTCGATTGTATGGATTCGCATTGTGCCAGAATTCACCTCGTTTGGTTGCGTTATCCAGTCGCGTTCGATCTATATTGACCTTGGACCTCTTTGACTCGGGCATAATTCGCCTGAATGCAATTGGTATAATCCCCTCTTCTTCTTGATTTTCCGCAACTTTACTTCGGTACAACCCGAGCAAATCACCTGCGATCAAAATTGCGGAAAAACCAGCCGCTGCGAGAGAGTTGGTGGTAGTCGCAGGCTCGGGTTTTTTTCCGCCGAATTGATATGGCCACCCGCCGTCATTGGTCTGTGCCGCAACCATATAGTTAATCGCTCCGATAATAGGTTCGTCTGGAATTTCGATTCCAAGTTGGTTCATTGTCCACAAACTTAACATGACGTATTGGGTTTGAGAAATGTCGCCGGAATCATCAAGCTCCCCCCTGAGATACCCAAAACCACCATGCCGTTTCTGAGACCGAAGTAGGAAATCGCGAATCTGCCCGATCTGAACTGCGTGGGTTTCCACATCGATCGATGCCAGCAACATTCCAGCCAAAGACGGAACGTAAAGCGAGTTTACTTCTCCGCTGCTATTTCGAGAAAACGAAGCAGCCAGGTTTCGAGCTTCCCTTACTGCAGAAACGACCACAGGGTGATCGGGATCTCCAGTGACTTTGAAAATGGTATATCCGGCTAGCAAGGCAATCCCCTCGCCCCCCAACCCGTCTTTGGAGGAGGACAGGAACGCGACTCCTTTCTGCACCATTTCTTGAACAACGGGGTGCTCAGGTGAGTACTTTTCGGCAAACGATTGCCTGGACCATCCTAGATTGAAAATCACAGAAAAAGCGGACAGAAGTACCATTGGACAAACTACTTTTGGACTTGGGGCGAACGAGGGCATGGCTGAATATTTCTAGAGTTCGGTTTGAAAGGCCGTAGTGATTAGCGGATCCGGGACTATTGTCGCTTTCGCATATTCCTATCAGGTTAGCCGGTCAGGGGGTGGGAGACAAATGCATTATCGATAAAGGGACTCTTCCCAAGCTTTGTAAGAGCGATTTTCCTGAGGAAATCAAACAGATTCTCAAATTCCAGGATATTGAAAAGCTGTCCGGTGCCCGTTTCTGTCGGGCACCTTTGGTGTCAATTGTTGCGCATATGTTCCTGTCGCTCCAGTTCTTCTTCATAGGCAACGTTAATGAGGTGCAATACCGCATCGACATCAGCTGTCTCGGTCGAAAACTCAAACTTACCAGTTAATTTCACGTCGGGTTTGAGTTCACGCTTTTCGTGCAAATCCCAGATTTCTTCTGCGTAATGGGACTCTGCCAACCTCGGGGCAAATCGCGCATAGTATTGGGTGATGTTCTCGACATCACGTTGGAGCATACTTTTGGCACTATTGTTTGCTGCGGCATTGACGGCTTGCGGCAGGTCAATGATAACGGGACCTGTCTCGCTCTGGAGGACATTGAATTCAGATAGATCACCGTGCACCAGTCCGACGCACAGCATTCGCACGACAAAATTCATGACCGTTGCGTGATCCTTTACGGCTTGCTCTGCGGATAATGTGATATCGTTGAGCCGTGGAGCCACTTCGCCGTCTGCTCCAGTAATCAGCTCCATCAACAACACGCCATCAATCAAACCATATGCCTTCGGTACGCGAACTCCTGCTTCTGCAAGGCGGTAGAGCGCGTCCACTTCAGCCCGTTGCCAAACAACCTCCTGTTGATCACGCCCGAATTTGGAACGCTTTTCCATCGCTCTCTGCCGGCGACTGTTTCGGATTTTTCGGCCTTCCTGATACTGCACCGCTTTTTTGAAACTGCGATCGGCCACATCCTTGTAAACCTTTGCGCAGCGTATCTCCTGGCCACATCGCACAAGAAAGACTTGGGCCTCTTTGCCACTCATAAGCGAGCGAAGGACTTCATCAACTAGACCGTCGTCGATCAGCGGCTGAATACTCTTAGGTGCTTTCAAGATGTTACTGCTTCTGGATCATGGAAACTTTCACTGAAAAAGGAATGAGCTGCTAGCGTGCGAACCTTGCACGCAACTCTTATCGTCCGGCAACAACACCGCAGCAGTGGCGATTGCCAATTCTTGCAGTACAGAACAAAACGCCGGCCGACAATCGTATGATGTGAAGGGTAGCCGACACAACTTTGGAGGCTCCGATGCGTGCTCGCAGAAGCTGAATTCCCAACACTATTTTAACACGAGTGACCAACTATAGCAAAGAGGTCTAAACTTGGGGCTTTCCGAGCACCGATGTGGCGGCGCTACGCCGGTGGATCGCCGAATGCCTTTTGAGAGCACGTTATTCGAGTAGAGTAGAAAGCCAACCAGCAAAAACGGCACCAATATTGGCCAGGGAAACTTCGTGGACCCTACAGTCCAGCCCATGCGATTACCCAAAACAACGACGCAGTATCCAATCCTTCTATGGGTTCTTGGGCATTGTAGGCTGGCGATCAGTAGTCGAAATTTACGCCGAAATCGGGAACTTTCCCATCGGTCACCGATTCCGTCCAAGAGGCCAGTTGCTCGTCTCCTCTTTTCCAGAACGCACGGCAACGACTAAAGTATTCCAAGACAACCTCCGTCTCGCCTTTTCCCAAAAGCTCTTTAGCCAGTCGCATGTTCGGACCAAACGAGTTCATCTGAGGCGAACCTTTTGAGTCGGCAGAGTCGAGCAGGCGTTTTTTCGCTTCCGCGAGATCGCCCTTCGCCAGCGCAATTCTACCTAGCACTTGATTTGAGTCCTGAATCGCGTTGCCAAAGTTCCAGTCGTTCGTTCGTGCCCTCGCCATTTCCAACAATTCATTCGCAAGCTTCTGGGCTTCCTCCGTCTTTCCCTCCTTCAACGCATTTTTCGATGCACGGTTAAGGGCGTAAAAACGCTCCACTTCATTCGTCACCGCATTTAGATCGCCTTCAGCGATCTTCATCTGGCGTTTCCGCTCTTCGGGTGATTCGGAGTCACTAGCTCGTTTGACATTAACCCCTTCTGTTCCCATTCTGTTAGAAAGGAGCGTGAAATTCAAAGTGGAGACGCCAACGGGGGCATTTTTTAAGCTTATTCTCTGGGCCAGAAATTCAATGGTGTCACCTTCCCGAAAATTGCTGCGCGCTAGCGGGTCGCTCACGATTACATCGAAATCGTTCCATTTTACCAAGTATGCTATGAACCTGTGCCCGCGTTGTTCAACGGAGAATACCTTAAGCACGGTCGCTTCCACCGTATCGAAGGTGCCTTGCGTTCCTTTCGGTAAGACAGGTGTTTGGCCGTAGGTGTGCGACATACCGAGTATGGCGGTGCTAGCCACCACGATAGCCCCAAATGCGGTTAATGCGAGACGGGACATTTCTGACCTTTCATTGAGATGCGACAGTCATATAGTGTGCCGACGTCGGCAATTTGTTTTTGAAACGATCGACATATCGTGACGCTTCATGGTTAAACAGTCAATCATTTTATCTGGAATGCCAGTTGCAATCGTTGTAACAATCTACGCTTTTTGCTCCTCAAGCGTTGGGACGGCGATCTCCGCGACAATGCTATCGAGAATTTGTTCGCTGGTCATTCGGCGCAAACGGCTTTCAGGTCTCAGGATCAACCGATGCGCCATAACGGGCCCCATTGTCTTTTTGACATCGTCTGGTTGAACATAATTTCTACCTCGGATCGCTGCCATGGCTTGGGATGCACGAAAAATCGCAATCGTGGCTCTCGGCCCTGCACCTAGAGCCAAATCGGAATGGGCTCGCGTTTCATGCACGATTTGCAACATGTATTGTCGCACCTTGGGGTCGACATAAACTTGCTTTACGAGCTGTTGAACTTGAACGATCTCCTCAACCGAAATGACGCTTGTCAGAGAATGAATCGGGTGCTCTCGTTCGAGCATTTGTATCATCCGTAACTCCTCTTCCATGGACGGATAACCCAATGAGAATTTCATAAAGAAGCGATCCAGTTGTGCCTCTGGCAGAGGAAACGTCCCTTCATGATCGATTGGGTTCTGAGTTGCAATAACGAGGAAAGGGTTGGGCAGTTTATGCGTTACGCCATCGATAGTAGCACACGATTCTGCCATTGCTTCCAACAATGCCGATTGGGCTCTGGGTGTGGTGCGATTGATCTCGTCGGCGAGAAGAATGTTGGTAAACAGAGGGCCGGGCCGAAACTCAAATTCGCTCGTTTTTTGATTAAAAATCGCCGCGCCAGTGATATCGCTCGGCAACAGGTCAGGGGTGCATTGCACGCGTTTGAACGTGCAGCCTACACTGGCTGCCAATGCTCTCGCGAGCATTGTCTTTGCAACGCCCGGTACGTCCTCGAGCAATATGTGTCCACCAGAGAACCACGATACCAAGGACAAGACCAGTTGTTTGCGTTTCCCGACAATTGCCTTTTCGATATTAGCAATGATCCGCTTCGATGATTCATGTACCAATAGCGACATGCGAATGATGTTTTTTGTAAAGAGTTGAGGGGTTGTCCATCACAAGCTTGCGCGTCGTTCTAAAGAGGCTAGTATAAACCAGCAGGCCTATCGTTTCGATGACCATAGAATAACTAATTCCCCAAGGATCGCCTTGGCGCGTTGACCATCGGCCTGGAGTCGAGCGAACCGAGATGTCGGCAAATCTCCAACTTCCAAGTGAACTCTCAGAGTTTGCGGCGGCAAAAGTCTCGGAAACCGATCCGCCCACTCTACAATGGTTATCGCGTCTGCGTCCAGCATTTCCTCGATGCCAAGCTCCAGCATTTCGTCTTCATCCCCGATACGGTAGGCGTCCAAATGGTAGATAGGCGGCTGGCTATCGTATTCGTGAACCAGCATAAACGTGGGACTCGTGACGGATGCTGGCTGAGCTCCGAGCGCTATTGCAAAGAACCGAGTCCATTGCGTTTTTCCAGCGCCGAGCGTCCCAGATAACGCAATGGCCATCGGCGTCGTTGAAAGATTAGCAACCTGTTCTGCAAACAACTGGCAGTCAGCCAAGTCCTCTAGGAGGATCTCGCAACACATCTGCTCGAGGTCATGGGATAAAATCTTGATGATCGCTTAACGATTCTAAAATGGGTCGGGCCTACGGGTGGTCGGGCCAGCCCAGACCGATCATTACGTCGGGGTCGTTTAATTGATCTGCTCTTGGGCTACAAATTCTTGCAAAGAAAAGATCCTCCGTTCCTGGTACGGACTCGACTCGAAACCTTAAGTCATTTCCACCTAGCGGGGCCAATATTCGCAAAGACTGTCTCAAATCATCCAACGTGTAATTTTTGGGCAAACGCACTGGGACAACGCGTATGAGC
This sequence comes from Pirellula staleyi DSM 6068, assembly GCA_945900945.1. Taxonomy (GTDB): domain Bacteria; phylum Planctomycetota; class Planctomycetia; order Pirellulales; family Pirellulaceae; genus JBKCUI01. The sequence goes on along the minus strand of CAMDKL010000060.1, from coordinate 8,662 downwards.
CCACGACGTTCTTCGCGGGTTGTGAGCCAAACAGTGTCGTCGAGGATGGGAACGATTTCGAGGGCATAGTCGTTTAAAAAACGTCTGGCAGTCTGTGGGAAAGTCCTTCCGCTCAAAACGATTGCCGTGGACTCTTTCGGGGTCAAACCGTGACTCCAAACGTTTTGCCAATCGATCACTAAATTCAATTTTATTTCTGCGGCAGCAGTCATTAACAAATCAGGGATAGGCCGTTTTTCAGGAGCAAAAATCGTCGGGCCAATTCGGCGTTCCAATGCTGCGAAACTATTGTTCCAAGAGCTTGACGAAAAAATCAACGGCGAAACTGTCAATTTGGTCCACGGATGATCTGTAGCCAAATTCTGGACCCTCGCAACTTCGCAAAGCGACGCTTGCATATTGGCTTTTTTGATAGGACTCGCTTGCTCGCTCCATAGCAACTGACCTTCGCCAAATCGACATACATCATCGTAACCCCACAATCGAATCAACGTCTTGCAGCCCTCTTGCTCGAATCCGTCAGGAAAAAGCCCGGCGGTTGACCAGTCAACTCGCACCCTGGACTCCATGGCTGCGTTGGGGGCCGAGACGACAGGTAGGCCATTTTCATCTAACCTCCATGCAAGTCCGTTTGCTTGGATGATCTGCTCAACTAGCTCTGCAATTGATTTCCCTTTTTCGTTGATGTCAATTTTTTTAGCGAGGTCGAACCCTGCAACTCGGCATGATTGCCAATCGACCGTGATACCGATGTCCGCCATTCTGCCGAACATATCGAAGCACCTGAGCAAGCTGATGTCCTTCACTTGAAACGAGGGAAAGACCAATTTTGCTTTCTCGTCCCAGTTCGGGACCGGCTTTGGCATCGGATAGAAAACCTGGGCGAGCGACTCGGGGGCATTTTCGATGTTTAGCTCTTGCAGCGCGTTGTTCGGAGCCGAGAGGTCTTCGCTCATTTTTCCCGTTCCGAGAAATACCTCTAGGCCACTGAATAGAGAATTAATCGCATCGCCTTCGTCCTTCTTTGGCTCGTTTGGAACATTGTTCGACGGAGAGGCCAGTAGGGTCGCAGGGTTGGGAGGTGGTATGGGGGTTTCGTTCGAAGTTTCCGCAGGAACGATTGGAGTGGAAATGTCGGTCTGACCCGGATCTTCACTTGCTCGGTCGGGATTAGAAACGATTGTCTGAACGAGTTCACTTGGGACGATCGTTTCCGGTTTTTTAACATTGGAATCGGATGGTGCACTGCTGGGTGCGATAACGATTGGCCTGTCCTTGGTACCGACCATTCGCAGGAATACCACAAAGCAAAGTATCGCGAACAGTGTACCGGTGATGGCGATGGTCGCCAGAGTCAGCATCTGTCGACGTTTAGTGAGGTCGCCGCTCTGCCAAGCCCGCTTTTGAATCGGCCTAGTGGATTTCGAGGCGGGCATCGGAACGATCGGGGAAAAGGTAGAGGGTATTGGAATAAAGTCAGGTTCGTTGGCGGACCTGAATCGCAAGCCTGTTTCGCCTCCATTTTCGATGCGTGCTGAGAGATCCTCGTTTGCCATCAACTCTTTCCAGTCGACGTCCCCTACCTTGGTCATCGCTGTAGAATCCATGATCGGTGAAACAGGCCTCGAACCTGATTGAGGTGCTGACGAGGATACAGGCCTATTGGCGGGTGTACCGACTTTCAATGCTGGCTCTGTGGGCGAGGGCGCTTGCGTGGGGACGGTAATTGGATCTTTACATTTTGGGCACGGAAGCGTTTGCCCTAGCAGTTGCTCGTGGCGCACAACAATTTTGCTAGAGCAATGGGGGCAAGCGAGACGAAAAGGATCCAAAGGGCCACCGAACCTGGGCAACGGAAAAACGGGTTACGTCAATAACGTCTTATAATATCCCGGCGATGTTGCCACAAGCAAACGCGACTTCTCTTTCGGACGGAAATTCCCTATCTTTAGTCACACTATGATTCCTATTTTCCCAGTCGTCCCAGATTTTTGCCTGTTTGCTTCTACGGTTGCGTTGGAGGGGAGCCTGAGCAGCAATCTCGTTGCCTTGGTTGCATTATGCGCAATGGAGATCGTGCTTGGAATTGATAACCTGGTTTTTCTTTCGGTGTTGTCTAGCAAACTTCCAAAAGAACAGCAAAAATCAGCCAGGCTAATCGGACTTGGCTTGGCGATGGGAATGCGAATTGCATTGCTTGCCACTTTATTCCTGATCATGAAAATGAAAGACCCGTTTATCTCGTTGGACATTTTGCCGCTGGGAGAAGCCGCGAAAGCTTGGCTGGCGGATCGACCTGAAATTAACGGCGTTTCGATCAAGGATCTGATCTTGATTGGGGGCGGATTGTTTTTGCTCTGGAAGAGTGTCAAAGAGATTCATCATTTGGTCGATAGACATCAGTCTTCGCAATCACCGAAAGCACCGCCAAGCTATGCATCGGTACTTATTCAAGTTATGGTACTGGATATTGTGTTCTCGTTGGATTCCGTAATCACCGCCGTGGGAATGGCAGATCAGCTATGGGTGATGGTTACTGCGGTCATCGTTTCTGTGATTGTCATGATGTTGTTCTCGACCAAGGTAGCTGTCTTTGTCGAACAGAATCCGACCGTGAAAATGCTTGCAGTTGCATTTCTCGTAATGATCGGGGCGATGTTGGTCGCAGATGGTTGCGGAACACACGTAAGCAAAGGTTATGTTTACTTCGCGATGCTGTTTGCATTGGGCGTCGAGCTATTAAACTTGCGAGCACGCGGCAAAAGTGAGGAAGTCACTTATTAAGAACGTCGATTTGATTGTTCTTGGTGCGGGATTGGCAGGGTCGGCCGTGGCTTGGCAGGCACATTGGCGAGGCTGGTCGGTTGCGATTATCGATCGACTCGACGCTCAAAGTTCATCGAGGGTGGCCGCTGGGTTGGTCACTCCGGTGACTGGCTCGCGAGCCGCTGCGAGTTGGCGATGGAGCGAATTCTATCCAGCAGCCAATCTTTTTTATCGTCAAGTAGAGAAAGCATTAAGTGCATCGTTTTGGCATGTCGAGCCAGCACTCCGTGTTTTTCGCAGTGAGGCCGAACGGGAATTGGTCAAGGGCAAGTGGATCGAGCTTGGCCATCATGCCGAGCCGAATTCGATTCATGCCGAATTGTTTTCAGGCCCAGATTGGTTCGGTTTGAATGCGCCATTTGGGTTCTGTTGCTTTGGACCAGCAGCCAGACTGGATACAGTTGCTTATATCTCAGAAACAAAGAGGCATTTCGAAAAGCTCAATGCATTTCACCAATGCAATCTTGATTGCGATCATAGTATTGAAATCGAGTCTTCGCACAGCGGATATCCTATTGAAATTTCTGAACTGCAATTGGCTGGCAAACGCATCGTATTTTGCCAAGGCATCGCGGCGAGAGAAAACCGTTACTTTCGTGATTTACCGTTGCACCCAGCCCGGGGCGATATCCTGCTGGTGCAAAGTCAGGATGTTCGTTGCAAGCAAGTCATCCATCACGATGCTTGGGCAGTTCCTGTCGGTGACCAACGCTTCTTAGTCGGTGCGACCTATGACCGCATCGCAATGAATGAACCTATCGAATCCAGCGACGAAAAGACGAATCGATTTCGCGATGAACTAATGAGGCGTTGGGAATCGATGACCACAGGAACTTTTCGTAGCGGCCAGCACGTGGTTGTGGAGCAACGCTGGGCCGTCCGACCAGCGAGTTATGATCGCCATCCCTTGATGGGGCCTCATGATGTGTATCGCAACGCATTTTGTCTGAATGGGTTGGGGTCAAAAGGAACGCTGATGGCACCCCGACTAGCCGAGATGGCAATAGATTCCATGGAGGGGAGCGCCCTTGATCCTGCTCTGAATTGGTCGCGTCGAAAGTAGATCATGCACTTCACGGTAGAGGCACAAACGATTGCGAAGCGCTATTTGACCGAAGGCTCGATTGCGATAGACGCGACCTGTGGAAACGGATTCGACACGTTGTTTCTTGCTGGGCAAGTAGGACGACCAGGTATCGTGTATGGCGTGGATATCCAAGAGAGAGCCATTGAAACGTCGCAAAAAAGGCTGCATGAAGCAGACCTATTGCGTCAATGCCGATTGGTGGTTGGCTCCCATTCGAATTTGACCACTATTGTCGAACCAGCGCATGCTGGAAGAATATCGGTCGTTATGTTCAATTTGGGATATTTGCCACTCGGGGATAAATCCATTGTGACGAAGCCAGAAATAACGATAACGGCTCTTGAGCAAGCGGTCGAATTAGTCAGGCCGGGCGGACTGGTAAGCATCTTGGCTTATCCAGGTCACCCAGGTGGTCTGGAAGAAGTGAACTGCATCGCGGAATGGGCTGGAGGGTGCCAACTGGGTGAAAAGTGTTTTCATGTGGAAAAATTTCAGGACCCGAACAATGCTAACAGCCCAATCCTGTGGACGTTGACTAAAGCGATGTTTTCTTGAACAAGCTTTTGGGTTGCTCTAGCCATCGAGCAGCGTATTCAGCTTCTCAACCGCTTTGAGCAGCATGTTCCAATGTTGAAACGCGTCGAAGGTGTCGATCCGTAGACAGTCGCCGCGATCGAAACCTATTTCGCTCAGCTCAATTGTCTCAGCCAAGGCTATCATGTTTGTAGGGCCGCAGACGATCATCTCGGTGGATTCCGGCCCGCTTTCGAGCGGCATGACTTGTTCCATGGCGGTGTGGATGGCCCACAGAGCTGCTCGCTCAGCGTCTGGGCTGTCAATGATCGCTCGAAGTGTTCCGCTTTGGACGTAGAATTTTGCCATGGTTATCTTCCTTGATTGTTGGATAGACGCGATACGGTTTATGAACGCAGGTCGGCCGTCCACCTCCTGCCTCGTGAGGGCTGAGGCAGGAGATGAATTAGGCCGCTTTGGTGGATGTCAAAGCCAGGATGTTGTGGCTCGTCAGCTTTGACAAGAGAAGTATCGCACTGACCGTTGACACGTTAGGTCCAAGCCAAAAAATTTAGGCTCGAATGGCAATTTAGTGGGTGAAATCCAGCGATACGCGGCCCGCTGCGCGGCCTGTTTTTAGCCGAAGAGCCTTTCGCTCCAGCCCGCAAGCCGACTTGGGGGCGAGGAGACGCCGAGCCGAGACGTTTTTTGTCGACACGACTGCGCTGACCACTCGCGTCGGGCTACTCGCCACTCGCCACTCGCCACTCGCTTCTCGCTTCTCGCTTCTAACCACTCACCAAGCTACCACTGGACAATCTGTTCTATTGCTTTTCCGAGCTCTTCGATGGTCCACGGTCGCGAACCATTCCATTGAGTCGCTCCGTGGCTGGTCATCATCTTGTAGATAAACACATGCTGGCCTTCGATGCCAAACGTTTGACCGGAAATACTCGACGCCGCATCGGAAGCCAAATAGGCAGCGAGAGGTGCAATGAACTTCGGCCCAAAGGTGTCGATGCTAACCAAATCCGCTGCTCCACGAATCGTTTGAAACATCCGAGTCAAAGCCGCAGGTGCAATCGCATTGACCGTAATCCTATGCTTAGCCAATTCCAAGGCCGCTATCCGAGTCAACGCATGGATACCGGCTTTCGCCGCTCCGTAATTGGTTTGACCGAAATTACCCAGTAAACCGGAGCTGGACGATGTGTTGATGATGCGTCCACCCTGGTCTCGTACCGTCATCACGCGTGCCGCGGCTTGCATGCAACTAAAAGATCCCGTCAAGTGAACTTCAATCACTTGATTCCATTCTTGTTCGGTCATCTTTAACAACGTGCGATCGCGAAGGATGCCGGCGTTGTTAACGAGAATATCGAGCTGACCATAAGCGTCCAATGCGGTTTGGACGATTCGCCCAGCGGACGCAAAGGAACCGACTGGGTCGTTGTTTGCGACCGCTTGGCCGCCACTCGCGATGATTTCCGCGACCACATGATCTGCCGTCGGACTTTGGCCATTGCCATCGGCTTCGCATCCAATGTCGTTGACCACTACCTTGGCCCCTTCCGCCGCGAACAATAAGGCATACTCGCGCCCGATGCCACCTCCAGCACCCGTGATGATGGCAACTTTTCCTTCTAAACTATTCATTTTCTTTCCTTAGTTGTCGTAGCGTAGGTAGAACAGGCTGCCTACCTGTTTTGCGTCAGGCAATGGCACCGCCGTCGAGTACGATCACTTGTCCTGTCACAAAGGATGCTTCATCAGAGGCGAGGTACAGCGCTGCGTAACTGATGTCATCGGGTTGACCAATGCGTCGAATCGGCTGTGTCGTCTTAATCGCCTGCTGATACATTTCATTCTTCCAAAGAATCTCGCTGAAATCGGTTTGGATCAATCCTGGCGCAATCGCATTGACCCGGACACCGTGCGGCCCGAATTCGCGAGCCCAACTCCGTGTCATCATGATCAGCCCGGCCTTGGTGAAGCTGTAAAGTAGCCCTTCCGGTTGCGGGTGAAGACCTGCGATCGAGCTAATATTGATAATGGATCCACCGCTCTTGCGATCGATCATCTTCGGCACTGTCAAACGGACCAATCGCAAAGCGGCCTTGATATTGATCTCGACCATCTTGTCGAGCATCTCATCGGTCACATCGAGAGAGGGTCCCTGGCCGATGTTGGTAGCGCCGTTGTTGACAAGAATATCGACTGGTCCAAGTCGCTTCTCGGTTTCGCACACGAGATTTTCCAATTGGTCCAGTCGACCGATATGACATGCAATCGGTACTACTTGGCCAGGCAAACTGGACAGCTCATGGGCCGTTGCCTCTAGGTTTTCGAGTTTTCGACTGGCGATCACGACATCCGCTCCGGCCTCAGCCAGACGTTTTGCGATCGCTTTGCCGATTCCGCGCCCGCCGCCAGTAACGATGGCTACTTTGGAAGAGAGTGAAATGCATGCGCTCACAGAATCCTCGCGAGAAGAGAAGTTAACGATGGTTTAGGCCGTCAGCCTTTCCATGCAGGCGAGAAATGTTGGCAGCCCACCCTGCGGGATCTTACCGAACGGTCCGACTACTCGCAAGCAGGCGACGGCCACAGTAAAGGAACGGGGGGCTTGCCAGCCCTCTTTGCGTGTTACCCAAAGGACGGTAAACTCGCGTAGTCGCTCGAGCGAGCTGCATACGCCGTCACGATACACCGATCGCGTTGAGTCATTATGAATATTGCACAATTAGTTCTGGATAGTATCGAGCGTTTTGGCGAATACCCGAGTGTCTACCATCAGGACCGCTGGCATAGCAATGTGCAGCGGTTGCTTTGTGCGGAGAAAATGGCGAGCGTATTGCGAGATCAAGGCGTTCAGCCAGGCGATCGGGTTGTCGTCATGATGGCTAACGACCCGACTGTGACGGATGCCTTTCATGCCATCTGGCGATTGGGGGCCGTAATGATACCTGTGACGCCCAATTGGGTTGCTCGCGAAGTTCGTTATGTGCTGGAACACTCCGGAGCTCAGGTGGTCATCACATCTGCGGTACTCGCGCAACGGATTGGTGAAGCCTCGGAAAATGTCCCCGGTATTCGTGCGATTTTGGTGCATGGGTCTAGCGAACTTGAATCGACGACACCGCTCGAACCATTGATGGCGAAAGCCCAACCCCTCAAGTCGATGCATGAGTGTAATGAGGATGACTTGGCAATGCTCATCTACACATCGGGGACCACGGGTCAGCCTAAAGGGGTCATGCAAAGCCATAAAAACTTACAAACTAATGTGGCTGCTGTGATCAAGCTGGGCGCTATGGCTCCCTCTACGCGAGCGATGCAAGTACTGCCGCTCAGCCATGTATTCGGTGTGCTTGGCATGAACCTCAACGCAATCTTCGGCTGCAGTTCGATCATCCTGCCACAGTGGGACACTCGGCAAGTTTTTGAAACGATACAGCAGTTTAAGATAGCCCGGTTCTCGGTCGTGCCGACAATGCTTTCGTACATGCTGACCTTTCCTGACCGTCAGAAATACGACTGTTCTAGTCTCGAAGTGGTGAGTACTGGAGGTGCGGCCACGCCTGACGAGGTTCGCCGCGAATTCGAGCGGACGTTTAGCTGCCGGATCCGGGACGGCTACGGATGTTCGGAAGCCACTTGCGCCATCAGTAGTTACCAGGACTCCGAGGCCCACCGGGTTGGGTCCGTTGGTCGACCTCTTCACGAAATGGATTTGGCGATTCTTGACAAAGCAAGCCGAGCGGTTCCAACTGGTCAAGAAGGTGAAGTCTGCGTACGCGGTCCGCACGTGATGCAAGGTTATTGGAAGGATCCTGAAACGACGGAGCTTGCAATGCGGAGCGGTTGGCTACACACGGGTGACCTCGGGCGCGTCGATGCCGATGGCTACCTGTATATCACTGGACGAATAAAGGACTTGATCATCAAAGGGGGCGAAAACATTTCACCGCGCGAAATCGAAGAAGCGATCTACCAACATCCGGCAGTTGCCGAAGCCGCGGTGATCGGCATTCCCGACGTGACGTTTGGCGAACAAGTCTGTGCAGTCGTTGTGCTTCGGCCCGGCCATACCGCAACGGAAATCGAAATTCAAAGCCATGTCGCTCGCTTTGTCAATAAATTCAAAGTGCCATCGAGCGTTGTGTTTCGATCTGAGCTACCTAAGAGTCCGGTCGGCAAAATTCTCAAACGAGAATTGCGACAGGAGCTTGCTGC
>CAMDKL010000059.1 GCA_945900945.1 Pirellula staleyi DSM 6068 | reverse complement strand
AGTACGCTCGATTGTTTGAAGGCGTGGACGTGATTGTCGTTCCTGATTTGGATACGGCTGGAACCATCGGTGCCGATCACACTGCCGGGAATCTATCCGGTATTGCTTCGTCAGTGAAAGTAGCTCGATTGCCGGGCATGGTGAAGGATAACCACGAAAGAGATTCAACGCAAGACGTTCGGAAGCCAAGGAGACTTTGAAGAGAACGCAGCTTTGGCAGAAGCGGTATTCGAGATATGCGGAGAGCATTTCAATGGTCGGCAATTCGGTCGGCGAGTGCGGGGATTCGTTGGCCGCGTTCAAGGCGGCAAGTTTCTGGATGTAGATTCAGCCCGTGGTGGCGTTTGCCGCTGGCGTGTCAGGTCTGTTGCTGGTGGATTTGCAGATGGTGGGTATGGTGGGTTAGGAGGGTCAAATTCGGCTCAGTTGGACTTGGAATCGCGTCTGTCGCAACAAACCTGCCAACCCTGCGACGAATCCGAGGGGGTGCTATTTTGAGCGGATACCACGTTTTTGATGTCTTACGAGGGTTGGGACTGAGCGTTGCGCTTCGGAATAACGGATTGTTGGTCACTCCTACCAATCGAGTAACTTCTAAAGCTTCGGAATTCGTCCGTGAGCACAAACAGGCTCTTGTCGCGATGTTGGAGCGATCGGTTGGACTACCCACTTGCCAACGATGCCAAGGTTCTTTTCTAGCTGTCCCTACGTTTGATGGGTTCGAGAACTTCGAATGCCAAAGTTGTGGCGAGTGTTCTGGATGTCGTCGGTTAATGCCGCCTTTGCCAACTTTTGAGCAGGTTCAACCGCTTGTTCAGACTTCGTTTCTCGACAGGAGGGCGTCATGAGCAAGAATCCACTACCCGCGACGCTCGCGCCCGAAAGCGTGGTCGTTACGGTCGACACCCGCGAACAAACTCCGCTTGACCTAGCCCCCCTTTCCGCCGAACGAGGAACGTTAGACACCGGGGATTATGCCCTAGCCAGTTGTCCCGACGTTTGCCGTATCGAAAGGAAGAGCTTGGTGGACCTCGTTGGCTGTGTTGGTGTTGACCGAGATCGATTCGGACGAGAAGTATCGCGACTATTGGCCTATCCTGTGCGAGTATTGATAATCGAGAGCGCTTGGGAGACCATCGAGTCACATGAACCCGCAATGCCTCAATGGAGAGGTAAGGTAACCAAAGAAGCGGTTATCGGTTCGCTACTCGGATGGCAAGCAGCGGGGCTAAGTATTCACATGGCGGGCGATCATGCGAGAGCTGGGCGACATGTTGCCAGGCTCTTATACACGGTTGCCAAGAGGCGGTATCGGGAGCTTCGATCCCTTGTCGAGGTAGTTACACAGTAAACAACAATAGCATCGGCTCGGGTGATTCGGTACAATTTGGTTGCAACGGCTAGGACCGTACATCCGAAACCGGGCTTCATCACCCGCCCGCCGTCGCATTTTCAATTCGTTTGATGAACGTGAAGGATGAATCACTATGGGTACGATCTACCGCAAGCAATACACTGAACCAATTCCAGCCGACTCGAAGATTGTCATTCGCAAAGGTAAACGACTTGCACAATGGACCAATCGAAGCGGCAAAGTAAAGACGGCTGAGTTGAATGAAGCTGGCGACCGAATACGCTGTGAAACGGGCACTTACATTGCCAAGTTTCGCGATGGTGATGGCGTTGTGTGCGAAGTCTCAACCGGTTGTCGCGACAAGCAAGCCGCAATGTCGATTTTGAACGACTTGGAAACGATGGCAGAACGTGTTAAAGCAAACATCATTACCAGTGCCGAAGCGAAAATCGGTGAACTTTTTGCCGACATGCCGTTGTCCGTTCATATCGGCGAATACATTCGTCATCTGAAAGAGCGCCGCGTTCATCCTCACCGAGTGAAGAACACAGACAAGCGTTTGAAGGAATCTGCTACTGATTGTGGGTTTCGATACATGAGAGACATGAACGCCGACAGGTTGCAACGCTGGCTTGGCGAACAAGTAAGCGGCGAACGAAAAATGTCGGCAAGCGTTCACAATGGTTTTGTTCAAGTTTGGATTTCTTTCGGCAACTGGCTTACCGGTAAGCGTATTCATGGCAAACGGACCACCATGAAGGGCGAAGTCCGATTTTTGAACAATCCGTTTGAAGGAATGGGCAAGCTGGATGAAAAAGCAGATCCCAAGCGGAAAGCAAGAGCGATGACCGACGACGAACTCGAGCGCCTGCTTGGAGCTGCTCGGCAACGTCCGCTCGATGATGCTCTGACGATTCGCAAGGGACCGAAAAAAGGCGAGAAGCTTGCAAAGGTGAGCGACGACCGCAAATCGGAGTTGTTGCGACTTGGTGAGGAAAGAGCGTTGATCTACAAGACTGCCGTTCTGACCGGTTTACGGTTGAATGAACTTCGGACCCTAATCAACAGCGATCTATCGTTCGGCGACGTTCCGTTCGTTCGGTTGCGTTCAACGAATGAGAAGAACCGCAAAGGCTCAACTTTGCCCCTGAGAAGCGATTTGGCCGTCGAGTTGAAGGAATGGACCAATGGCAAAGATCGTGGGGCCCCGGTATTCGTGGTTCCTGCTGGCTTGCTTCGAATTATGAACCGCGATTTGATAGTCGCAAAGATTCCGAAACATGACGTCGACGGTTGCGTGGTTCACGTTCACGCCTTGCGTCATAGCTTCGGCACCCATTTGTCATTGGGAGGTGTCTTGCCGCGAACCGCACAAGCAGCGATGCGACACAGCAATATCAGCCTGACAATGAACACTTACACGGATTCACGGTTGCTCGATATCGCTTCCGCGGTTGAATCCATTCAGCTCTTTCGAACCCTTGCACCAAATCTTGCACCAGATTCAGTCGACTATGGTCAAATTGAGTCCATTCCTGACCATTTCGAGGGCTCTAAAGCGAGTGGAGTAGAAACGAAAAAACCCCGTAATCCATTGAGAATTACAGGGTTTTCACTAATCGGGCCGGCGGGATTCGAACCCACGACCTCTACCACCCCAAGGTAGCGCGCTAGCCAGGCTGCGCTACGGCCCGATTTTGTTCTAACCCAGAATCGCTTCCAGGTCAGAACCACGAAGTGTAACGGATGAACCTTCTCTCGCCAAGGTTCGCCCGAGAAACATTGCCCCGCGTTCCCTTTTTCAATAAGCCATCTTCAATCTGCCAAGCAAACAACAGGATTTACCCGCTGGATGCAAGTTTTCTCCTCAGCGAACGCCTTGTTTTGTTTCCGCGGTTTGCTTATGAAATGCAATGCTGGAACCTCATTGATCGTTCATTACGCGATCTACTTCCAATTTCGTCTTCCCAACCAGACTGTTCCGCCTGATGGCTACTGAAATCCTCGCCAATTTGGATTTGCTTGCAACTGTCAAGCAAATTGCGCTAACGCTTTCGATTTCAGAAACACAAGCTCGGGCAACCATCGAACTGCTGGACGCTGGAAATACCATCCCTTTCATCGCCCGCTATCGCAAAGAAGCTACCCAAGGACTCGATGAAATGGCCTTGCGTGCGATCGAGGATACTCTAGAAAAATTCAGAGAGTTGGCAGCTCGGAAAAAAACTGTCCTCAAAACAATCGACGAACAAGGACTCCTCACGGACGCTCTCAGCAAACTAATCATAGCTTGCGCGGACATGCAAACGCTCGAGGCAATCTACTTACCCTTTAAACCCAAACGCCGGACACGTGCAACGATCGCTCGAGAACGTGGTCTACAACCGTTGGCCGATTTGCTGTTGAATCAGAAAGTCCTCGGTCGACCAAAGCAAGTCGTTTTGGAACAATACATTAACCTTGACTTGCATGTGCCCGATTCTGCAACTGCATTGCAAGGTGCCCTAGATATCGTTGCCGAGTCATGGGCCGATCAAGCGAGCACTCGCGCGTGGCTTGCCAAAGAAGCTAAAATGCGTGGACGCATCACCTCACAAGTCAAACGCGGCAAGAAAGAGGTAGCCAGCAAATTCGAAATGTATTTCGAGTTTGGCGAACCTGCGGCTAAAATACCCTCCCACCGATTGCTCGCGATGTTGCGTGGCGAATCAGAAGGCATGCTAAGCATCTGTATCGAAGTGGATAAAGAACAAACGGTCTCCCAGCTAAAACATCAACTCGTAACCAATCGACAGTTTGAGTTTCACAGCGATCTACTCGGAGCCGTCGAAGACTGTTGCGAACGGCTGTTGATGCCAGCAACGACAACGACGGTTCTTCATGAACTTAAGGAAAAAGCGGACGAAGAAGCTATTGCAGTTTTCGGCAAAAATCTACGCGAATTGTTGCTCTCGCCACCCGCCGGACCCAAAGTCACGATCGGAATCGATCCTGGATTCCGAACCGGTTGTAAAGTCGCCGTCGTCGATGGTACAGGTAAGTTTCTGACCAACACAACTATCTATCCAACACCACCCCAAAACGATGTCGACGGAGCGGGTAAAGTCCTCGTAGGCTTGATTTCAAAGTACCATGTCGAGCTGATCGCGATCGGAAACGGTACTGCCTCGCGAGAAACGGATGCATTTGTTGCAAATCTGGTTCGTCAACATGACTTAAAGATTACAAAGGTTCTCGTCAGTGAATCTGGAGCCTCGATCTATTCTGCGAGCGAGTTAGCTGCTCGCGAGTATCCCGATCTTGACCTGACTGTCCGCGGAGCCATCAGTATTGCTCATCGACTACAGGATCCACTGGCGGAACTGGTTAAAGCAGATCCCAAATCAATAGGTGTGGGCCAGTATCAGCATGACGTCAACCAAAAGCTATTACGAAAGCGATTGGACCGTGAAGTGGAGTCATGTGTGAATAGCGTTGGGGTCGATCTCAATATGGCAAGCGCGTCACTGCTGTCGCACGTCGCTGGCATCGGCCCAAAGCTGGCAGAAAACATTATCCAATACCGAGCTGAAAATGGACGATTCGAAAGCCGAACGCAATTGCTCAAAGTTCCAAAACTTGGTGGCAAGGCATTCGAGCAGGCGGCAGGTTTCTTGCGGATACGGGATGGTAAGCAGCCGCTTGACAATTCAGCTGTGCATCCAGAGAGTTATGGTGTTGTCGAACGCATGGCCATGCACCTCAGCGCGGATACCAAGTCATTGGTCGGCCACACTAATTTGTTACAAAAACTTGCGGCAAAAGACTTTGTAAACGATCAGTTCGGATTGCCGACGGTCATGGACATATTGCAAGAACTCGCGAAGCCAGGCCGCGACCCGCGAAGTGTGTTTCGGGTGGTCCATTTTTCAGAAAGCGTCCACTCCATCCAGGATCTCAAGCCCGACATGGTGCTCGAAGGGTCCATTACTAATGTAACGCATTTCGGCGCGTTCATCGATATCGGTGTCCATCAGGATGCGTTGATTCATATCTCGCAGTTGGCGGACGTGTTCGTCAAGGACCCAAGTGAGATTGTTGCGGTAGGGGACATTCTCAAAGTAAAAGTGCTCGAAGTGGATATCGATCGCAAACGGATCGCTGTTACTAGGAAATTTTAGGTAACCGTTCACGACCTTCGGCCACGAACGGCAAAGCAGGGCTACCTTGTGTAAAACCTGGTGTAATCATCGCGCCAGGAGTGAATTCCCGTTTGTAATCGATGACTTAGGAACCCTGCCGCCCGCTCGCTTTGAAGATCCGATAGGTACACCTGCAGTGCATTTCTAGATTGCGAGGATGAATTTAGCAGGAACGCAGTAATGCTCCAGGCGTCCCTATAGTCTTTGGCCGTCATGACCGAGTTGGAGTCCATCCGCTCCAATTGTTCTAAATCCGCAACTTGTCCGAATCGAATTTGAGTTTTAACTGAAAGACGATGCGTAGCGTGATCGAGCGGGCTTTCATTAGCTGTCTCGAAATACTCGGCTAAGCCTTCATCAAGCCATTGAGGGACTTTGACTCCACTGGCATCGAGTAATGCGTGTGTACACTCATGCCGCGCATCCGTTAGCCAAGCGGAATTGTAGTAGGTGAGCACCAATCCCGGCCCGCGATGCCGAATGTAAAGCGCTCGCCGACTTGGAGCGTTTGGCAAGAGCCTTTTCACATAGGCGTCCAGCGAGTCACGGCTTTCCAGAACGACCAGGTGGATTGGTTGCTCGACGACTGAGATCGCAAGCGACTGCTTCAGCTCACTTGGTAGAGAATTCAGCTTGGCCAAGTACGGTTCAAGTCTTGCAATAGATACCGTCGAGTGGATTTGAAACTGTCCTTCGCCACACTCAAAAGGCCAGCGATTGCTTTGTAACGGGTTTCTTGAAACAGCGGATAGCGATGCGAGCTGCACTCCGGACTCCTGTGCAGACATGCTGCGTCCTAAGCCCAACAATACAATAAGCAGTGAACCGAAGCGACGCAGAAGAACGTTCCGGTAGTAGAAATGTCGCATGCTTCAGGTTGATTGGAGGGAAAGAAACACACACTAGCTTGCCCGCCGTGCTTGTGCGGGTGATCAGCGAAAGAACTCTTTGTCGGTCGTCTTCTTGTATTCGTCCATCGACTTCATTACAGATGCAACGCGCGTTCGATCGCTTTCTGAGAGTGACTCCTTGATTATCATTCGAGCAATGACCTCTTCCTTCTTGGCAGGAGCCTCGTTCTTGCTAGGAACGACCGTCAATCGGCGAAGTTCTGCTGGCAACTGCCGCTGGTCCATCAGCATATGATTCAATTGCATCCGGATAAAAGGCGGGGCGTTGTAGTATCGTGCATTGACCCGCGCCGACCAGTTGGCGAAATCTCCATAGCTTATCGCCATGCTGGGATTCGCAGGAGTGACCGAGCGGAATTTGTATCGAAACCATTCGTTTCCAACGCTAACGTAGTTGTCAACCTCAATGACTGGATCGCCGTCGCTTAAAAACTTGCGCAGCTGATCAGAAGTCATCTCGGAACGGACTTGGTTAAGCTGCCTTTCTATATCCGCCATCTCGAGACGGACGAATGACTTTCGTATGGAATCGAGAATTGTTATCTGTCCAAGGCCAGGATCAACGACAGTGATTCGTCCCTTGGCGTCATCCAACTCGATATACTGGCCCTCGCAGAAAATCGTTTGTACGCAGCTAACAGGAGGTTTTCCTTCGTCCTCATAAATATCAATATCGATTCGAAAAGCGTTCATGTCCCGCTCTGACTGCCCGACCGCAATTCCAACTATTAGGACGAATTGGAGTACAATGACGGTGAGTGATGATTCGAAAATTCGCATGTTTGCCAAGCCTTACTGAAGAGCACCCAACGAGGAAACCGCTGCATCTTTGGCGACATCGATCGTGGGATCGTATGGATAGAAGGTTCGAGCGACTCGAAGTGCAAGTTCAGACAGGTAGATGCGTTGAAAAGTGGCTTCGTCGAAATCGGTAATGGGTGCACCGTGTTGTGGATAGACAAATTCAGGAAAGGACTTCTTGAAGACGAAACGTTCTCCTTCTGACACTTTGCAAACAGCAACCGTTGTGTTGCTTCGACCTTTGTAAAGTGTTTGGCCATCTCGTAGCTTCAAATCACTAACGTCTACTAAAATGACGTAGTCTGCTTTCAATCGGCTCCCAATGACCGGCAGTGATCGATCCCCGACTGGCTGATCATTGATGATGCGATCGACTTCTTCAGGATTAACCATTTCCACTTTTTTGATGTTTCTAGACAGTAGCTCGTTGATGTGCCTCGACATGAGAATCCCAGAAGCGTCTGCGTTGAGACCAGCCGTAGTGCTTACCACTACGGCGATCTTCTTGTCCTTGAATTCGTCGAACTCGGCTGGTGCATCTGCTCCTTTAACAATGTACATAGCATTCGCTAGTAGTCCACAGCCTGAGGTTGTTGCCACAGCCAAACAGGCCGCAGAAACAAGGCAAAGCTTCGACAATGCGTCGAAGTTTTTGAACAAAGATCTTCGCCAAAGCGATTCAATTTGAATGTTTGCAGCCATGCAGGAATCCTTTCGATTTGCACTTTTTGCCTCAATGACATGCGTCCTTGCACTTTCTTGTAACAAAAAAATTATCAGAACGCCAGACGGATCAGCCACTCGAGAATTGAAATCGACATGGCAATCACAAGTACGGTTGCTACGACATGCGTAAACCAACGGTTGTTGATGGTTTGCCCACGTATCGCCATCCACCAAAAACACGGAAAGACCGCTACCGAAAGCAGACACAATAAAACGCCGCCAACGTTTGCTTTGATCGCGCTAGGGAAGTCCGCCTTCATGGTGTGCGCCCAGGAGGTCGTCATGCCACATCCTGGGCATCGAATCCCAACCCATGTAAACAGGCTGCAACCAGGCAATCCTAGCTGCGTGTGCGTACCCATTCCGGACGCGTCTGGTTTCAACCATGCGGCAATTGCCAAAAGCAGAAACAGAAAAAAGCCGAGGGAAAAAAAAACAACACGTTCGCGGCGATTGTATCGAAGGCCATTTTGGTGGGTCTGGATAAGTTGGTTAGTTGATTGTTCCATTGGACCGATAGCTTGCTTCGAAAATTTGATTCTGCAACCCAATTTTGATTCTGCAATCCAATTTTGACGTTTCGTTCGAATTTCGCAACCGCGATACGAACCCAATCAAGTGTTACTTATTGGCATTCTTCTTTTCCACAATGGCCAGGAGTAGGGCGTTTGGTCGCCGCTCGCTTTTCATTCGCTTGAAGGTTGGTCATTTCATCAAAGCAAACGGTGCGGACATTCTTGGATGGGTGTGTGAGTTTAGAATCCTCATCAAACCTTGGATCGGTATTTTTTCACGACAGACTGGATAACCTGGGCGGTTTAGAGACCGGAAGGAACTTCCGGGTTCTAGCACTAGGAGGATTTCTTCGGTTCTGTTGGGCTAAGAAATAGCGAATGGATAGCCAGCATGACTGCCCCAACCACCAATAACGAGTCGGCGATGTTGAAGTTTGGCCAGACGTAGTCTTGGTACTTAAACAAGATCCAATCGCGTACCCCGCCTCGATATTCGCCTGGCATATCCGGGATCGCAAGGCGATCGTAGAGGTTCCCAATTATTCCGCCAGTTACGAGTCCCATTGCGACTAGCAACCATCGGGATTCGGCTGCTTTGAAAACAAACAGCCAGATGCAAATTCCGACCAATGCGATTATAGACAAGATTGCAAATAGCCAGCCTTGTCCCTGCCCCATCCCGAACAATGCTCCTTGATTGACCGAGGTCTCAATTCCAACATAGGGCTCAATCAACCACCAAGGCGGCATTTGCTGTGGAAGACCTCGCCACTGAAAGACCCATTGCTTAGAAAGCAAATCTGAGGAGGCCCCTGCGACCATTAAGAATCCAAAGATCAAATAATATAATTTTGGAATCGGTGTGCGAATTCCTTCTGCGGTTCGGTTAGGCTCGTCCATGAAAGTCGATTAAAATGAAGGGGTGGTAGAAAATTGTCTCATTGGAATTTCGATGGTTATTTCCGAAAAGCCTGATTACGGGGTAGACTATACAGATACCACAAGCTGGGCAGAATATCCAATGAGCAATCAAGACGGATATTCCGAGAATGAGGGGTTTCGCACACCGAAAATGCCGATTTCGCGTTGCAGCTTGGAGCTGATTCCTAAGAACCGATAGACATCCCAAATCATTATGGCAATCGCAGTCTCGCCAGCACAGGCCAGCATCAAGTCGGACTTGGCATACCAAAAATGCATCAACGTCGATTGCGGTTTAACCTATGGCACCGACGAAGCACTGACAAGTTGCAACAAATGTGGCGACCTCCTGGATATCGTTTACAACTGGGATCGAATCAAGGTTCCGAATCGAATGAGTGATTTCGAGCAGATGTGGACGCGACGGCATGAGCCATTGCGTTTTAGCGGAGTTTGGCGATTCCACGAATTGCTTCAGTTCGCGCCTGCAGAACGCGTCATCACCGTCGGAGAAGGCCAGACACTGCTCCAACAGGCCAATTCGGTCGCGCGTTATGTAGGAATTCGTCAAGGGCAGTTGTATCTCCAGTACGAAGGCATGAACCCCTCCGGGTCGTTCAAAGACAACGGCATGAGCGCTGCCTTTACCCACGCTAACATGGTGGGCGCTAAGAGGGCTGCATGCGCCTCGACGGGCAATACGAGCGCTTCGCTTGCAATGTACTGCTCGGTCACGCAATTGATGAAAGCCGTGATCTTTATCGGCTCTGGAAAGATTTCCTATGGCAAACTTTCTCAAGCACTGGAATACGGTGCCCTGACCGTACAGATTTCAGGGGACTTTGATGATGCGATGGCCCGGGTCAAAGAAGTCTCCAAGGAACTCGGAATCTATTTAGTAAACAGTATCAATCCATTTCGGCTCGAAGGTCAAAAGTCGATCATGTACCGTGTGCTCGAGTCGCTTCGGTGGGAGGTGCCCGATTGGATTGTGGTTCCCGGTGGAAATCTTGGTAATAGCAGCTCATTCGGCAAGGCCTTTACGGAACTCAAGGAATTGGGATTGATCGATCGCATACCTCGCTTGGCGGTGATCAATGCAGCAGGCGCCGATACGCTCGACGTGGTCTACAACCAACGCAATCTCCGATGGAACCGAGGTCGGCCAAGAATGGAGATTGCTTGCCTGTATTATGATGAAATGGACAAAGCCAAGCACAAGGCTGACACCATCGCAAGCGCAATTGAAATCAACCGACCCGTCAATTTAAAAAAATGCTTGCGTGCACTTGATGTTTGCGACGGAGTGGTTCGCAAAGTTTCCGACCAGGAGATCCTAGATGCAAAAGCTCAGGTCGGTGCAGGTGGAATCGGTTGCGAACCAGCGAGTGCGGCAAGCGTTGCGGGTGCCAAGTTGCTTCGACAGCAAGGTGTCATTGGAATGGATGACCGAGTGGTCTGTATTCTAACAGGGCACCAACTCAAAGATCCAACCGCAACCGTTGCTTATCATACGACCGATCAAGACAAATTTAACGAAGTGCTTGGTAGCCGTGGTGTTACACGAGCTTCCTACGCCAATCGAGCCATTGCCGTCCCCAACGACATGGAAGCGATCGTCAAAGCCATTCAGTTGTATTCTTAGACCCTCGATCCTAAGCTCTAGCTTGGGATCGAGTTGAATGGCCTGGGGTGGATTTACGTTTTTTTTCGTTCTGCAGTCCGCTGTGGTATTGCGGTCGTTGGATCGTCGGGCCATGCATGCTTGGGGTACCGTCGCTTCAGTTCCTTTTTCACGATCGGGTAGCCGTTGGTCCAAAAGGAGGCGAGGTCGTCAGTAATTTGTTGCGGTCGCATGTTTGGCGAAAGAAGATGCAGTAGGATCGGCACTCTCCCCATTGCAATTCGAGGAGTTGCTTTCATGGAGAATACCTCCTGAATTCTTACCGCGATCGTTGGTGGCTTGCCAAGCGCGTATTGAATCTTGATCCAGCTGCCACTTGGAACTTGAACTTTTGCTGGAGCCTCTTTCTCGATCGCTTGCCATTGACTACTGCTGAATCGCGATTGAATCCAGTCGATCCAGGGTGCCGCACGTAGTTCACTCAGGGAACGACGATTCTGGCAGAGATCTTTGGCAATGTCTTGGATAAACGTCGCTCCCAATTCTGGTAATTCTAAATTGGGTAGCCACATGCGAAGGCAGTTGACGCGATCGACCAGCCCTTGAACTCGGTCGTCGTCAACCGGAAACGCTTGGTCCCAATTTTTGATTGCTGCTCGCCATAGGATTGCGGCGCATTGGTCAGCGTCTGAAATTGCGGTTGGCGTTTCATTGAGTACAAGATCAAGCCATTTTACTTGCCGTCTCGCTACAACCTGCTTTTGGCTTGGATGGAAAAAGAGTTCATCTTGCGTAATCATCTGATCCTTTGGCAACCAATCCAAATCGATTCGACTCGCTTGTCTGACGACTGCATCACCCGCACCCGCACCCGCATCGATATCGATGCACAAAAACAATTCAGCTTCAGTCACGCCGCTTTGGGGTGAAATGGCGACACCCTTGCCACCGACCATCAATCCTTGTGGCTTGCCGACGACTCGGCGTTTTGCCAGCCGATCTGGATAACCCGATAACATGGCTTGCATGACCGCGTCGGGCTGGTCCACGCGTTGTCGTTCGCGTAGGATGCGCGACCCCTTGAGGGTGTTGATGCACTGTTCCTGAAGTTGTTGAGCAGCGTTGACGATCGATCGAACACCGTTGCGATGAAGCGTTCCGAATGGCGTATCGCTGGTGCGTCGATCCAAAAACTCCTCGATAGCAACAAGCCGCTCGACACAATCGCTATCCCATCTTTTGGTTGCTCGTGTTTGCATCGACCGGTTTTGATGGGAGGCGAATCGTTGTTCGCGTCTATCGAACGGATCTCGCTCCGAAAGCAAAGCGCACAACAAGCACGTTCGCTCGAAACAACCCGATTCGAATCCCGCGATCACGATGCGAGCAAGCCTAGGGTGGGCAGGCAGTCGCGACATGGCCCGGCCGATCTCAGTAATCTTGCCTTGATGGATCGCACCTAGTTGTTCAAGAAGGCCTCGAGCCCTGGATACGGACTCTGGTCTTGGCTTTTCCAGCCAAGGGAAATCATCGCTTTCGCCCTCTCCCCAAGCGTACAACTGAAGTATCGCTGAAACGATGTCTACCCGCCGAATCTCAGGCTCTAAAAAAGCAGCTCGGGCGCGTTCGGAAGCCTCCGTCCACAGTCGACAGCAAATACCGGGTGCAACACGGCCCGCGCGACCTGCACGCTGCGTCGCGGACGCTTGACTAATATTTTCAAGCGAGAGGCGATCCAATCCAACATCGGATGAAAATCGCATGACGCGAGCCAATCCGCTGTCGACAACAATTCGAATCCCCTCAATCGTCAAGGAAGTCTCGGCAACATTGGTAGCAAGAATGATCCTGCGAACACTGCCTGGTTCAATGGCTCTCGCTTGTTCGTCGAGTTGCATGGAGCCAAAGAGTTGTACCACTTCGCAATCGCGGCCCAGTCGTGTTTGCAGAAGTGAATCGGAGCATCGTTGTATCTCGCCCACACCGGGCAAGAAAGCCAGTATATCTCCATCATTATTGTCGGCGACATCACGAATAGTATCGACCATCCAATCCTCGATGCTGTCATTCGGTTTTGAAGAGCAATAGCGGATCGAAACCGGGAAACTGGGTGAATCGACGCGGACGATCGGAGCGTTGCCGAGTTGCGATTGGATCAGGCCAGAATCGAGAGTGGCGGACATGATTACGATCTTCAAGTCATCGCGCAAGGCCTGCTGGACGCGACGCAGCATCCCCAATAACAAATCCGAATCGAGGGACCGTTCGTGAAACTCATCCAGCAAAACAATGTTGGTGTCGGAAAGGGCAACGTCGTCCTGCAATCGTCGAAGCAACACTCCTTCCGTCGCGACGATAAGCTGTGTTTCTCGAGAAACCTGGGAATCGAAACGCACTTGATAGCCAATGCGCTCGCCGATACGGCTATCCTGCTCCCAAGCGATTCGCTCGCCTACCGATTTCGCCGCGATGCGTCTCGGTTGTAGTAAATAGATTTTTTTCCCTGCGGTAAACGGCATGTCCATGAGTGCCGGTGCAACACGAGTCGTTTTGCCTGAGCCAGGTGGCGCTTCAACGATCGTAATCGGACTGGTTCGAACATATTCGCATAGGGACGACACGTGGGAGTCGATCGGTAACGGCTTACGCATATCCGTACTTGGTCGCATACTTATGCCATACGGTCATGATTTCTGCGTCTTCCTCGGGATCAGAGCCAAAGCGATTGGTCTTGTATTCCTTTTCCTGACGTATTCGATTTTGAAGCAACGGCTCAATCTTTTCAAATCCCGTCAACTCAAGTTGGCTGTAGATATTCCTGCAAACAGACACCGGGTCTTTAACTAAGTCTTCGTAATGAACATCAATAAGTTGTTTCTCGGTAAGTCCAACTCGCTCTTTTTCAAATGAATCGTACATGGTTTTTAGAGACTGGAAGACAAATTCTTTCAGCTTCAATTGATACTCACCGACCTGAAGGGATTGAACCTGATCCAATGACTTCCACAATTTCATGGTCGATGGGAATAGTTTTCGTGGATCTCGCACGATGTGCACGAACTTAGCGTCCGGATACATCGATTTGAGGATCCCCAGACGCCCCGTGTGAGGCGGGCTTTTCAGTAGCAGCGGTTTTTTGGTTTTGAACGTGACCGCTTTTAGAAACCAATCAAACAGGTATTTCCATCGTTTCAATTCCAGGGCACTAAAACCATCCGACGCAAGAGTACCTTGGAACGGGTAGTCTTGGCATGGAAAAACGAGTCGAAGATACGGAGTCGGAGCTCCAAGGTTCATGAGCGCAAATTCGTCTTCTTGCGGCAAAGCCCAGCCAGCCTTCATGTTGTCCATTGGCCGTCGATTCGGAATTAGCCAATTGCCGTACTTGGAAACGAGAGACTCGGTCAGTAAGAATTGTGTCGGTCCAAAACACTGGAAAGTCGTGGGGGAAGCATACCGATCATCCAAGCCAAGAAGCTCATGCAGCAGAGTGGTACCGCTCCGCCAATGCCCAAGGATAAATAAAGGAGGGCCAGCGAGTTTCGTCGCTTCAATTTGGCGACCGTAGATGCAATGCTGAGCAAATCCAATCAGATCGGAAAGTGGCATGAATGCAGTCACGCCCGCCGCGAGGTGCAACCGTGATAGGGAGACCCGAAAGGAATTTTTGTAGAGTAGGGGCAGCCAAACTCGTGAGGGCATTCCGTGCCAAAACCTAGGCGAGTGGAGTGAGTACTTGATGGATTGAGGCGATTCGTTAGAGGCCATTCGCCGAATTTGTCGTTAAAGCTAATGCTATCGATTGAATAGTGCAAAATCCAAATCCGTTTTTGGGCACTTGTTCCCAAACATTATCGTCCGCTTTCGGAAAACGATATAGACATCAGCCAGGAAACCTAGTTAGTTTTCCGAATACTTGTCGGATTTACTAAAGTTCTCGCTGCGGGAAAACCCTGGATGGATTTTTGGACGAAATTATTTCTGCGACACCGGCATGCAATTGTTCCGATTGGGATCATCGGCTGTCTCGTGGTAATTCTGGTTCCGCTCCCCCCGGCCTTGCTCGATGTGTTGCTTTCCGCGAATATCGCAATTGCCGTCGTCATCCTCTTGACGACAATTTACATCGAATCTCCGCTTGAATTCAATATTTTTCCGGCGATGCTGGTTGCCACGACTCTGTCGCGGCTGGTGCTGAACTTAGCCACGACGCGATTGATCTTGACGCGGACAGGCTCGGAGGGAATCGACGCTGCTGGGCACGTCATTCAAGCCTTCGGAGAGTTCGTGTCCGGTGACTCCCTCGAGGTTGGGATCGTCCTGTTCATTATCATCTTTTTGATCAATTTCATCGTTATTACGAAGGGTGCTTCGCGAATTGGAGAGGTTGCCGCACGATTTGCATTGGACGGTATGCCAGGACGTCAGATGGCCATTGACGCCGACTTGAGCGCTGGTGCAATCGACGAAAAAGAAGCACAACGCCGCCGAGAGGAAATCACGAAGCAAGCAGATTTTTATGGTTCGATGGACGGTGCTAGTAAGTTTGTACGCGGAGACGCAATCGCGGGTATCGCGATCACCCTGCTCAACATTGTTGGCGGGCTATACATGGGTTACATGTACTCGGGCATGACGCTGACGCAAGCGGCTAACGTCTATACAAAGCTTACCATCGGTGACGGACTGGCCAGCCAAGTGCCAGCGTTTTTGATTTCGTTGGCGGCCGCATTGTTAACAACCCGAAGTACACAAAAATCGGATTTCTCTGGCGAGTTTTTGCGTCAGATCTTTTCGCGTCCCCAAGCGTTGATTATCTCTGGAGTCTTCTTGCTCCTGATGACTTTTACCCAGCTTCCTGCTATCCCGATGGTAACCATGGGGGGCGGGTGCATTGGATTGGCACTGATAATGCAACGACAGAAAAAACAAGACGCACAATGGGTCCAGAAGAAGGCCCAAGACGATGACCATGCCAAGAAAGCTCCGTCCGAGAAGAAAGTCGAAGACTACTTAGAAGTAGACCCGTTGCGTCTGGAACTGGGCGCCCAACTGATCGTGTTGGCAGATCCAAATCGTGGCGGCGACCTCATGAAACGTATCTCGACCGTGCGAGCCACACTTGCAACGGAGATGGGCGTGCTGCTGCCCATGGTCCGGATCAAGGATCGAATGAGTTTGCCTGAGTATACCTATGAACTTGAAATGGCGGGAAATCGAATCGCAACAGGAACTCTTCGACCTGATCGATTACTAGCGATCGACACGGGCCTCACCAAGGGCTCCATCCCGGGAGACGAGACAACCGATCCGGCGTTTGGTAAACGAGCCGTTTGGATCGATCCGAGAAACCGTCAGCAGGCCGAAATCTACGGCTACCAAGTTGTCGAGTGCGGTGCAGTCCTGGCAACGCATGTCCAAGAAACGGCCAGGAAGCATGCGGATGAACTGCTGACTCGCGAAGTCACGAAACAGCTTATTGATCAACTCAAGAAGTCATCCTCGACCGTTGTCGATGAGTTGATACCGGGGCAAATGAAACTTGCAGAGGTTCAGCAAGTTCTTCAAAACCTACTTCGTGAAGATATTCCCATTCGGCAGCTTAGCATCATTCTCGAAACGCTCGGCGACTACGCACATAGGATCAAAGACCCGATTTGGTTAACCGAATACGTTCGCCATCGATTGGCCAGAACGATATCGCACCGGTATCGCGATAGTTCTGGTGTGTTGCGAGTGATAACTCTCGACCCGGCGATGGAGGATCGCATCGCAGCCGGTACCGAACAGACCGACCGTGGCATCTTCATCCGCATGTCGCCCGACGCGATTTCCAAAACATGCAATCGAATTGCCGATCAACTCAAGAAACTAGACCAGATTGGAAAACCGAGATGTGTTGTCGTCAGTCCAAAAATTCGAGTACCGCTTCGACAGATAACACATGAGGCATTGCCGGACCTCCGTGTTCTCAGTTACAACGAAATATCAAGAGATACGAGTGTCGAATCCATTGCTATGGTCAGTGACCATTAAGGTAAAATCGCCTAAAAAATGAACTCTCCCATTCGTATTAAAACCTTTCGCTCAAGAACGCTTCAGGATGCCTTTCAGCAGATCAGGACTGAATTTGGTCCGGACGCTTCGATTTTAGAAACCAAGGCTGCGCGATACGGAATCTTCGGACTCTCTCGAATCGAAGTGACTGCTAGCAACACAACAAAAGAGCTCCATCCCAGCGACGTCGACCAGAACCCATGGGATTTCATAAGGCACACTGAACCAAATCAAAATTCAGAGCCAGAAAAATTCCAGGCAACCTCTACGGAAGAACCTGACCAAGGCTACCGAATTGCAGACATGGGTGATCCAGATTGCAGTGATCCAGATTGCAATGAATGTAGAGCAGCGGCGATTGAGTTCGATGGCCCAGAGCGCGTGATTAAACAGGTTCATCAAGAACTGATCGATGCAGGAATCGCCCCGAGCATTGCCTGTCAATGGATGGAGGCCATCCGTTATTCCAATGATCCCGCAATAATGCAAGATGTTTGGACGCTTCGCTCCGAACTTCAAAACTTGATTCGCGATTTCGTTCATGTCGCACCGCCGTTCGAAATGGATGATTCACGACAACAGGTTATCGCATTGGTAGGCCCATCTGGCGTTGGAAAAACAACGACGCTCGCGAAACTCGCTGCCAACCTTTCGATGCAATGCGGATATTCCGTCGGAGTGCTTTCCTTAGATTCGGTGCGATTAGGGTCAAACCACCTATTGCAAAATTGCGCCGAAGTATTTGGCTGGCATTTTGATTTTGTGGATTCCGTCGAACAGTTGCCTTTGTGTAGGGAGGGCTTCGTCGGTTGCCGCTTTGTTCTGATTGATACATGTGGATGCTCGCCCGGCGATACCGAATCGATGGATCGGGTGAACGCGCTTTTGATCGCAACCGAACCCAAAGAAACGCATTTAGTGATTCCAAGCACTTGCAACGTTCGATCGTTTCTCCGATATGAGCAAGGCTTCGAACGACTCAATCCCAATAGAATGATACTCACGCGACTAGATGAATCGGGTGGTTTGGGCGAGTTTTTTTCGTGTTTGCAAAGTAGCTCGTTGCCAATCAGCTATTTGTCCAACGGTCCGCGAATCCCATCCGACTTCATGCAGGCGACAGGAATCCGGCTCGCGCAGCAGATCATGGCCGTCTCGTAGATTCCAGAATGAAAGCATGGTGGTCATTGAGTCACAGCCTGGGGCACAGTAAACTAGAGCTTGATTTATTGAAGTTGGAATAGTGACTACTCTCCTCTCCCGCTTTGGAGTATTGTGCATGCGCATTTTGAATCGATTTTTATTTGTGACGCTTTTTGGTTTGGGCGTTTCAATACACGCGAACGCACAAGAGACTTCGGTCCGTGATCGCGAAAAACTGGACCCAAATCCTGTCAGCCATGCCGTGATCAATACTGAGCTTACCTCCATCGATCGGTATGTTGCGGCCCCGGATCCGACCTACCGATGGGATTTGGTAAGTTCCCAGGTGACACCTGCAGGAACACTTTTCGTCATCGATCTCAAATCCCAGACCTGGCTCAAACCTAGCGAAGTAGATCGGCCACTATGGCAACACTGGCTAACTATTTTCAAACCGACCGGAGTTACATCCAATAAAGCGTTGATGTTCATTGGAGGCGGTGGAAACGGCGGCGAAGCACCTACGGGGTTGGATGCCCGGATTGCCGCCATTGCAGCGGGCACAAAAAGTGTTGTTGCCGAGCTCAAGCAAGTTCCTAATCAACCATTGATTTTTCATGGCGACGGTAAACCTCGAGTCGAGGACGATTTGATCGGCTACACTTGGGATCAGTATATCAAAACAGGCGACGAACGATGGCCAGCGAGAGGGCCGATGACCAAGGCCGTGGTGCGCGCCATGGACACCGTCGAAGCCTTCATGGCGAGCGACGCAGGTGGCACGTTGCCGGTAAACCAATTTGTGGTTGCGGGTGGCTCGAAACGAGGATGGACCACCTGGATGACAGCGGCCGTCGACAAGCGAGTTGTGGCCATTGCTCCTATGGTAATCGATGTTCTCAACTTGGATGTATCGATGCGACACCACTATGGCGCCTATGGGTTTTGGGCACCAGCCATCGATGAGTATGTGGACCATCGCATCATGCAACGGCGAGGCGAAAAACGCTACAAGGAGCTCATGCAAATTGAGGATCCATTCGCTTATCGAAATCGATTCACTATGCCGAAGTGCATCGTAAACTCAACGGGGGATCAATTCTTCTGCCCAGACTCATCGCAATTCTACTTCGATGACCTTCCTGGGGAAAAACACCTTTGTTACGTCCCCAACACGGAGCATTCGTTGAAGGACTCCAATGCTCTCGAAACGCTGATCGCATTTCACCACACCATTGTGCATGGCACAGCCCGCCCCGAATTTGTTTGGACGTTTGACGATAAGCATAAGGTGCAGGTGCAGTGCAAAACTCAACCAACGCGAGTGGTTCTATGGCAAGCCGCGAATCCAGACTCTCGCGATTTCAGAGTGGATACGATCGGAAAGGCCTACAAACCGCTAGAATTGAAAGAGGTCGCCGATGGCATTTTCGAAGCCCAATTGCTTGTACCGGAAAAAGGCTGGCAGGCTTCGTTTGTTCAGTGTGAGTTCGATGTTGGAGCACCTGTCCCAATGCGTCTTAGCACCTCGGTGAAGATTCTTCCGGAGACATTGCCCTTCCTGAGCAAAGTGATTCCTAAGAAATAGGATTTCCCAGGTGGCGATCGCTGAGGTCTATCGCAATATCGCTTGAATCTACGCCTGAGGCAAGCGAGTCGGGGCTAATTCGGGCTCTCCTGTGGCGGCTCAGGTAGACATGCAAAAAGAAAACCTGGTGTGAGAGTCCAATAGCCGACGCGGACGCCTGCCTTGGCCAATCCGCTTCCGGCCCAAACGTTGCACGTACGAAAAAGATTGTAATGGCCTGTTCCCTCGTAAAAGGCATCCCTACTTCGGTAGTGGGCTTTAGCTATTGGTATAAATGAACCGTCACCCGACTTTTTCTGGAATGAAGACAACAGGTATTCGCAAAGGCGTTTGAATTGGTCAGGAGAAAGTCGGATTTTTCTCGACCGTTCGAGAGACCAGAACAAATCACCACACAGTTCGACGTGTACGACTGTTTCTCCCAATCCCGCGAAGGCATAAAATACATTCGAAATTTTGAGGTCGTCCCAGGTTTCTGTTTCCATATAGAACTGGCGATTTCCCCAACCGAAAACAGCATAGCGAGATTGAGGTTCAAAGACTAGAAAGTCGGTCGAGTAAAACCGATCGATCCACCGAAATGTCGGCTCATCAATCGGTAAAACAAGATCCACGTGCACTCCATTGTTGATAACCAAAATGTCTATCCCGTCTTTCGCATCGGCGTGCTGAAAACCTTGATTGACGGGCGTGTTCCCCAAAATCCAAGCTGCCGCAACGAAACAAAGAATTCCCGCTATCACCAGTCCAATAGCTCGCATGCCCCATCGCCATAAAAATGAGAACCACGACTTTCGCTTGATTGCCTTGAGTGATTTCTCATCGGAATTTATCGTTTTTGCATCTGGTGAATCATTCATCGCGTCGTCGTCCGATTCCAACCAAGTTTTGAATCAGGGCCGGGGGAACAAAAGAAATGTTGGCTACGATCATCATGAAGCCAAACGTAACCATCCCTAGAAAAAATGCGATGCCTCCATGGACCAACAACGCGACCAGGAGAGTCCAAGGCCGAGTCCATCGCGGCCAAACGATCGCGCAGTAGCTGACTTCCCAAAATAGGGTCAAATGCGTGAAAATCGAGGATAAAACCGGAAAATGCCCCGTCCATGTCATGTCCATTGATTGGTATTCGTACGAAGCGACCGAGTACCACATCGCACTCCCATCCCACCACATCTCACCCCGCATTTTACCCAGGCCGCCAAAGAGATAAATCACGCACAAATGAAGTTGTATCAAACGCATTGCAAACGTATTGGACCAGCACTTTGGCATTACCCCGTCGCGTGCACCTACGGGTAAACCCGAAATAGCATGGAGCCACGTGTGCTTTAAATAGAAATTGCCAAATCTCCGATGAAGCCCACAATCTAGGCTCCAAACATTGCCAGAACCTGCTAAACACAGATACATGACTAGCATGAGCGTAATTTGGTCCAATCCAAATAGCATTCCGGTCATTCGATGAACCGTCATGAGGGTCGTAAACCAAGCCAAGATGCAAAACGCCCGGGTTAAAAAGCCTAAGGCGAGCATTACCCCTGCTAGGCAAGCGAAAATTTCATGGAGCCAGAGTATCGGCATCGAATCGGTCTGAGCAAGGTAAGTCCATTTGAAGTCAGGAACTGTCCCGTGATGCAATGCTCTCCAGGTTGCATTGTTGATGAGGGCGAACGGCCCCAGGAACGATTCCAGATTCAACATCCAAACCAAATGAATGTAGGCGATCATCGAGCCGGTTGCGATTCGAATCAATGCCAAGGTGTGGGCTGAGTTTGGCCGAAAGAAAAAGTCCTGTAACGAATTAAAAAACGACAGTTCCGAACCATCATCTCCAACTCCGAGCTGTGCAGGCGAGATTGGACTCATCGTGAGACTCCTGCAGCGGATTTACTGGGAAGCTCATTGGCAGGCACGGTTGCGGCCGATTCGATCATCGTTTCCGGAAGAACAACGGTCAGGCGCGGATCGTTCAAACTCCAACCCTCCCGAAGGACTTGATGCACTTCAGGCAAAAGGCGCTCCACGCGTCGAAGTTGAACTTTTTCTTTGCCGCGAGAGTGCTTTAGGCTGGCAACAATGGAGGATTGGATTTGATCGTAAATCTCTTTATCAAATGCCCAGCGAGGCATAAACTCCAGATCCTTTTTCAGTTCCTCGGTGACTTGCTCGGGAGCATAGCGACTCGTATAGAATTCGGACAGCATGAAGTAACGGTGGTAAAGCAATCGAGGCCAATGTTCCATACGATCTGGCAGGAAAAGTGTCTGAAATGGCTCGTTTTCGGAGAGGCCCGTCTCGGAACGGGACGAAAGCGAGCACTGAATCAAGTGACTTGGGCCTGGATTGGGAGCAAAAAAGAAATATCCATGGTTCATGTAAAGCCATTGCGAACAGGGCTTCATCGTCTCGCTGAGCCAGGCAAATTCTGGCGCTGTTTGGATTTCGCTTCTAGAAAAGAAGCGGAGAGGCTCTGACAAGACACCCAAAAAGTGGATCAGCAACATAACCAACAATACGGTCCTGAGCCATGTAGGGCAAAGGATGACGGGATCCTCGGAGGTGCCGTCGGCTGAAAGGGCCGAGTTTTCCAGGTTTTCTCCGTTTTTAGTCAGTTTCGGCGGTTTGTTGGACGTCATAATTCATTGCTTTCTCTGCGATCTCTTTGCCTCCGTGTTTCAAGATTAATAGTATTCGAACTGCCGCTAGTGCTAATTCAATTCTGGCGGGGTAGGTGTCCCTTAGAGTAGCACGATTGTTTTGACCAAACCAGTTGCAGCTTTATTTCTGCAAACGGAACCTTATTTGCTGGTATGGGTTAGGGAATGGGCTAGATCGGCGACCACCCCCCTTACAATCCACTTCAGTTCCAAGATTTTACTTGAGAAGCCGAATTAATTGTCTCTAGGTAGTCGATCGTGTCTAGCCATCGGTTGCCCTTTAACTAAAGTCGATATATGGCGATTTGAAACCAATTCGCGAACAAAGATCCACCCCCAGCATTTCTATGCAAACCAAAAACCTACTCAGAAACAGTCTCCTTGCCTTTTCCGCATTTTTTGCTTCTGGCACAGCCTGTATCAATGCATCCGACCCAGATCTTGTGGGTGTTTTGGCTTCCATTACCGAGCCAGGAAACGCATCAGAACTCGGATTAACACAAGACCAATTAGACAGGTTGAATGCGTTAATAAAGCAGCATGAAAGCCAAGCATTAACGTTTTCCAGCCAGATTCGACAGCTGCCATCTGCGGAACAGCGAACCAAGAAGTCGGAAAGCATTCGATCTGTCGAAAAGCAAGGATTTGCACTTCTGACCGAAGCTCAACAGTCGACAGCCGAAAAGTGGCGTCTGCAAAAACTCGGGCCGGCGGCACTGTTGGAGCCTCAGGTTGCCATTCTTATGGGGGTTAGCGAGGAGCAAATCGCAAAAATCAAAAACATCCTTGAAGGAAAATCGATACTCAATCGCGAATTGGGTCCGATCAAAGCAACTGCCGAACTGAATTCACGCATTCTAGCGATTCTCGACGAATCGCAGCGAACGGCTTGGCAGGCATTGATCGGCAAGCCATTGCGAAGTGACACGAAGGTCGAAAACGCAGTCTCTTCAGAAAGCGGTGTCTCTTTAGAAAGCGGTGTCTCGCAAAGTGCACCATTGACGTCGGATGTCGCGGTGAAACTAAAGCCAAAAATGATTGGCCCTGAGGATGGACTCAGCATTAATTTCAACGCTGCTCCATGGAGCGAAGTCCTCAAGTGGCTTGCGAAAGAAGCGGAATTGAGTTTGCAAGGCGACGCATATCCGACGGGAACGTTTACCTATCGGGATCCCTACCGTCGATATTCGGTCGCTGAAACGATGGATATCATGAATGGTGTCTTGCTTGGTAAAGGCTACACACTAGTCAAGAAACAGCGGATACTAATCAGCGTCGATTTGGGCAGCGGTGAATCTGCCGATGTAATTCGACTACTCGTTCGCGAGTTGGCGGAATTGGTCGCCCCGGAAGATTTGGACAAACGCGGCGACTACGAAATCGTTAAAAGCGTGTTTACGCTGGAGCGATCCACTGTGGAGGAGATCGAAAAGGAGGTCAAGTTGCTGATTGGACCTCAGGGGTCTGTTGTGCCGTTGCCAACGGCTAGCCAAGTACTCGTTTGCGAGACGGGTGGCAAATTACGAATCATTCGTGACTTGATCGAGCGGTCGGAAAAGCCGAATGGGGCTCGGTCTGCAAAGATCGTGACTCTCCCTTTGAAGTATGTTAGCGCAGACGAAATACTGGGCATTGCAAGACCGTTGCTGGGACTTAAGGATGGTTTGAACACGTCGGATGTATTTAGTATGTCGACGGACACGTTTGGCAATACCATTTATGCGACAGGAACCGCAGACAAGCTTCAAATATTGCGAGACATCACTACTGAAATCGACGTAAAGCCGAGCGACGAAGCAGCCAAGGCTACGGTTGCGGATCCACCTTATTTCAAGACCCATCGGCTGCTCGGTTCGGATCCGTCCACTACGATGGACGTGCTCCAATCGACCTTTTCTGGTCAGACCAATATGAAGCTATCGAGCGATCCGAAGACCAATAATATTCTCGCTTTCTCGACTAAGGAAGATCACGAAAAGATAGAAGCGATCATTGCCGAACTTGCAGGTCAAAACAGTGATTTCGAAGTCATTCAGTTAACGAAGCTAGACACGCAAGCAGCTATTTTGACATTGGAAAAGTTCTTTGGTAAGCAAAGCAAAGATGCGGCCACCGCGAAAGGACCTATTTTCTACGGCGACGCTGCTTCGAAGCGAATCATGGTGAAGGGGACCAAAGAGGAAGTCGCACAAATTCGAACACTGTTGACTACGGTCGAGGCTTCGAGTCCTGAAGCGGAAAGTTTGATGGATGGATTGCTCCTGCTGCCATTCAAAGGCAAATCAGCAGATCGCATGTTGGAGCAAATACAATTGCTCATGGATGCCAGGAAGAGCAAGTCGCGTTTCCGCATGGTCCTACCGCCAGGGGAATCCAAAATCAATAATGGTGAGAAAGCCGCTGACGAGCCAGTTCCTGCACCGAAAAATCCGACGGATGGCCGAAGCGCATTGTATGGTCGTCCTACCAACCCATTTTCCAAATTTGTAACGGTTGCCCAGGAAAGCGAAAGCCCGCAGCAGACTAAGCCCGTGGCTGCAGCAGCAAACGCTCAGTCGAAAGGCGGACTTTTTGACGAAATCGTGATCCGTCGCGGTCCAAACGGTTTGATCGTCACCAGTGAAAACCCAGATGCTCTCAGGGAGTTCAATCAACTGTATAAAATTGCTCAAGAGCAGATGGCCAATGCACCCGCTGAACCGGCCGTCATTGTCTTGAAACACATTAAAGCTGCGGCTGCAGCCGAGTTGATCCAGAGTATTATCGCCGGCGAGGCAGCAACTGGCGGTGGTGGCGGTGGGGGACTTCTCGGTGACGTAGCCTCGAGTGTCTTGGGCGGTGGCGGAATCTTCGGTAGTCTTTTTGGTGGCGGCGGCGGTGGGAGTAGTGCTAGCAGCAGTTCGGCTATCACAGGCGCAGCAGCGACCGGAAACGTAGTAATTACCCCGGATCCCCGACTCAACGCGCTTTGGGTTCAGGCCAATGGATCCGACATGCAAATGGTCGAAGATTTGGTCTTAATGATCGATATTCCAGACAGCGGGATCGTGAATTTGACTCGAGGAACTCCTGAAACCATCTTCATCAACAATGTCCCGGTCGCCGACATCGAAGCGATTGTCAAGCAAGTTTTCGCGGATCGAATTGGCTCGGCTCCAGGCGCGGGTGCACAACGTCAGCCATCACCCCAAGAGATTCTTCAACTTATAGGTGGTGGTGGTGGTGGACGTCGAGGTGGCGGCGGTGGCGGTGCTGCTCAAAAGGAGCTAAAAGAGCAGACAATGACGGTCAGCTCAGACAAAAAGAACAATGCGCTCATCGTGGTCGCACCCCCGATGCTTTTCCAGGATGTCAAGAAGTTGGTTGAAGAGCTTGACCAGGCTTCAGAAGACGACGATCCATCGTTCATCGTCGTGCCCATGCCTGCCGAAGTGAATGCCACAACGATGCAAAATGCGCTAAAATCTGCGTTTGGTGCGAGTGTAAAAACAAGTACTGCTTCGGGCACAAATGCAACCCAAGGCGCAACGGGCGCTGCGGGTAATCCTGCTGATTTCCTACAGCAGTTCCGAAATCGGGCGGGTGGGGGCGGAGCTCCAGGCGGTGGCGGCTTTGGTGGTGGTGGATTTCCAGGCGGCGGTGGCGGATTCGGTGGAGGAGGATTCGGTGGTGCCCAGGGTGGCGGTGGCCAGCGTGGAGGCAACGCCGGTGGTTTTGGTGGTGGCGGAAATCAAGGCGGCGGTCAACGCGGAGGCGGCGGTCAACGCGGAGGCGGTGGTACTCAAGGTGGTGGCCGAGGCGGCCGTTAGCCGCCGGTTGTGGTAAAGATGACAACCTTGGGCTATCGCCCTACGGCCAATATACAACCCAAAAATAGAGTTCAATTGCTCCCATGATTACAGAAGCTGGCGAAATCCTACTCCGACGCGGTCTGATCAACCGCGAACAACTTCAACAATCTCGCGCAACCGCGAATGGTGGCGGCATCCTTGAAAGCGTTATCAAAGCAGGCTTCGCAAAAGAAGAGGACGCCCTAAGGGTTGTGGCGGAGGAATTCGGACTCGATTTCATCGATCTTCGAGAAGCCAACGTAGATCTAGCGTTGTTGCAAACATTTCCGCTCAAGCTCATCTACCGCCATGCCTTGTTTCCAGTCAAACGCGAGGGTGGGCAGTTATTCGTTGCGACGAGTAATCCGTTGGATCTGTATGCGCTCGACGAAGCGTCTGCGGCCACAGGTCTAGCTGTTGTTCCGCTGGTTGCAGAAAAAGATGAAATCGCAAAGCTGGTCAAGAAACACCTTGGCGTAGGCAGCGAAACCGTCGAAGGGCTCATGGCCTCGAAATCGGATGAAGACGCCGAAATTGAGTTGCTCGAGAAGATCGAAGCGGATGGTAGCGAGCTGGGCGAACAAGCTCAAGAAGCTTCCGTGGTTCGCTTGGTGAATGAGCTGTTGGTTGAAGCGATCGATACGCGTGCTAGCGATGTTCACATTGAATCACAAGCCGCAGGGATCGTGGTCCGATATCGTATCGACGGTATTTTGCACTCCCAAGCTATTCCGCCTGAAATCAATCGCTTTCAAGCAGCCATCATCTCGAGACTCAAGATCATGGCTCACCTGAATATCGCTGAAAAGCGGTTGCCACAGGACGGACGAATCAAGCTGCGAGTGCATGGCCGCGAGATCGATATCCGGGTGTCCGTTATACCGATGATCCATGGCGAAAGCTTGGTCATGCGTATCCTCGACAAAGGCTCGATGAAGTTCGATCTACGCAATTTGGGGATGGGCGACGCGACGTACAAGCTCTTCAGCGAGCTGATTCGCCTGCCGCACGGAATCATCTTGGTAACCGGACCAACGGGTTCCGGAAAGACCACGACGCTGTACAGTTCATTGCTTGAGATCAAATCGCCTGAGAACAAGATCATTACAACAGAGGATCCTGTTGAATATCAGCTCGATGGAATCAACCAGATCCAAGTCCATGCGAAAATTGGATTGACGTTTGCCGTTTCGCTACGAAGCATATTGCGTCATGACCCAGACATTGTTCTGGTGGGTGAAATCCGCGACGCGGAAACGGCCGAAAATGCCATCCAGGCTTCGCTCACAGGTCACACCGTGTTTAGCACTTTGCACACCAACGATGCGGCTGGTGCATTTACTCGAATTGTCGATATGGGAATCGAACCGTTTTTGGTTGCGAGCACCGTTGAGGGAATCATGGCACAGCGACTAGTTCGTCGATTGTGCGTCGAATGCAAGCAAGCGTATCATCCATCAACCGACGAGGTTCCCAAGGATTTTCCATGGGAAAAACTGGATGGAAAGCCACTATTTCGACCAACAGGTTGCAGGGCCTGTCGAAACCTGGGTTACGCGGGCCGTTTCGGAATTTACGAATTGTTAGCGACAACCGAAGATGTTCGCCAATTGGCCCATGATCGGGCCAGTAGTTTCGAAATCAAAAAAGCGGCCTTGCGACATGGTATGCTTACTTTGAGAGACGATGCATTTCGCAAAGCCATTGAGGGAACGACGAGCATGGAAGAAGTGCTCCGAGCCACGAAAGGGGACTCGCTAGGTTAGCGGACTTAGCTGAGCCTGAGGCGCTAGCCGATTTCCTGCGGCGTAGATCGGCTAGCGCCTCAGGCTCAGTAAGCCTACCCCACCCCAATATCATGCCTGAATTTGCATACTTAGCACGAGACATGGCCGGCAAATCTTCCGCCGGAACGATAGCCGCTGCAAACGCGCGCGATGCGGCCACTCAGTTGGGTGCAAAGTCGCTATTTCCAATCTCGATAACAGTCAACAAAGCTTCGCAAGTCAAGATGACTAAGCGGGTGTCCGGTGCTCAGATGGGAAGCTTTTACGCACAATGCGCATCGCTTCTCCGAGCTGGCGTCCCTATGTTGCGAACATTGGCTTTATTGTCAAATCAGTCGGGCGGCAATCGAACGCTTCAAAATGCTGTCACTGAAATTCGGGGTCGAGTCGAAGAGGGTGAAGCGTTGGGAGAAGCCATGGCTCGCTACCCTCGCATTTTCAATGACATGGCGATCAACATGGTCCGGGCCGGTAGCGAAGGTGGTTTTCTCGAAGATGCACTCGAGCGAGTTGGCAGTTTTGTCGAGAAGCAAGAAGAAATCAAAGGCAAGACAATGGGCGCGATTGCGTATCCCGTCTTCGTCATGTCCGTCGGTGTAGTCGTAGTGACGGTCCTGCTCATCTTTTTCGTGCCTCAATTCGAAGGCATATTTGGGGCATTGCGAGCCAAGGGAAAATTGCCACAAGCGACTGAGATCCTGTTAGGGATCAGCAAAATCGTTCAGTATTATTGGTGGGCTATCCTCGGCGCGGTAGCTCTAATTGGGCTAGTGATTAACAAGTATTTGAAGACGATTAATGGCAAACGCAATTTGGATTTGCTCAAGATCAAGACACCACTGATGGGAAGTGTTTTTCTGAACTTGGCCGTCGCGAGATTTTGTCAAGTGCTAGGAACACTCTTGAAAAATGGCGTCCCAATATTGCGTTCTCTCGAGATCAGTCGGCAAGCCGCAGGCAACGTCGTTTTGGCGGAATCTATCGCAGCAGCAAGCGAAGAGATCACTGCTGGCGAGCGATTGGCCAAGCAATTGGAAAAGAGCGGCCATTTCCCTCAGACAGTTGTCGAAATGATTTCTGTAGCTGAGGAGTCCAACAGCCTCGATTCGGTGTTAGTAACGATAGCGGAAAATTTAGAGCGAACTACTTTTCGTCGTTTGGAGACGGTAGTCCGCTTATTGGAACCAATCATGCTGTTGATATTAGCAGGAATGGTTATGTTTGTTGTGTTGGCCCTGATGCTGCCTATTCTCAACAGTTCAGATGCCCTGTAACTTTCAAATTAGGAGTTTTGGAATGAAACGTAGAATGAATATCCGAAAAAGCATCCGCCGTGGTTTTACGCTCTTGGAGCTGCTTTTGGTCCTCATTATTTTGGTGGTCATCGCCGGGTTTGGTATTCGAGCAGTACAAGGCACTTTAGACGGTGCCAAAAAGAAGCAAGCTAAAATCACGTTAGGCATTCTTTCGACTTCATTGAAGGAATACCAACTTGAGGTTGGGAACTTGCCATCGGCTCTGGAAGCGTTGCACACACAACCGGCCGATATTACAGACGCAAGCCTTTGGGTGATGAAGTTAGACAAGGAAATCCCGAAGGATCCGTGGGACAAACCTTATGATTACAAGCCCAACGGAACTTCATTTGTTCTGCTTAGCGTAGGTCCGGACGGCCAGTCCGGGACGGCTGACGATATTACCCCATAAACGAACTTTTGAACGGAACGCTGATCATGCCTCAGATACGAGCAAGCAAGCGAAACGCAGTTACTCTGCTTGAGTTGATGCTCGTGTTGGCGCTCTTGGTCGCGTTTGCTGGCATTGCAATCCCGTCGTTTGAGTCGATGGTCAGCAGTCGTCGACTGAGCCAGTCTATCGAAAAAATCCGAAATGAAATCATGGAAGGGCGGGTTACGGCCATGCGAACGGGGCAGGCCCAAGTCATCCGGATGACCTTGCAAGGAAAAGATTATTCAATCTCCCCGTGGTTGGGTGGCAGTGAAGCTCAGGATGCCTCTGCCGGCGCAACCGTCATGCAATCGGGACAAGTGATACAGACGCAAGCGACTACCGGAGGCGGTGCGGTGTCGACATCGGAATCTTCCGGCAGCACAAGGCAGTTGAGTGAGGGAGTTCAGTTTTCGATGGTTGAAACGCTGATTGACTCTCGCAATGCACTGGCGATTGAACAATCGGGCGGAACTGTTCCGACAGGCGGGGGTTCATCTCAAGGGGACGGATCTGGTCTTTCGTCTCCGCTGTTGCTTTATCCCGACGGCTCGTGCACTACTGCTCAGATCATTTTGATCGACGAAAAAGGGAGACGCATGGCGATCCAAATTCGCGGTGTTACGGGTCAATTAAAGTCGATGCGTTTGGCCGCTGTTGCTACACCATGAACTCCGTCTGGAAAGCGCCAAAACTATGCAAACGAGAAAACCAAATTGTCGAACAATTGTCTTCAATTGTTCCCGCGTCGATGTCACCTCGACCAGTGTAGAACGGCACTCCGTGCCGTTTAACTCGGCACGGAGTGCCGAGCTACACTTTAGCACCAAACCGCGTAAGTTACGCCGTGCTGGTTTGTCACTGCTCGAGGTTGTGCTGGCACTTGCGATCTTGGCCGTAGCCGCCGCTCTGCTGGCACAGGTAACCAAACAAGCGACCGATAACGGCCTCATGGCAAAAAGACTTTCCACAGCGCAGATGCTCTGCGAATCCAAAATGTCAGAAGTATTGGCGGGCGCGATTCCGTTGACTTCATCCAGTTGGACTCAAATTACTGACTCTGGCCGAAGGGGTAGT
Organism: Pirellula staleyi DSM 6068; assembly: GCA_945900945.1. Classification (GTDB taxonomy): domain Bacteria; phylum Planctomycetota; class Planctomycetia; order Pirellulales; family Pirellulaceae; genus JBKCUI01. The sequence continues at coordinate 2,785 of CAMDKL010000059.1, read as the reverse complement.
TGGTATTATCAAATTCAGACTACGACAGCAGAACGTCCCAACATGATTGGTGTTCGACTTAGTGTGACCGATCAGCCGGATACCACGAACGGAAATCCAGAATTGTTTTACATCGTGCGATGGATGATCGACCCCAGCCTGGGACTGGACACTCCTCCGGAAACAACATCTACGACTGACACGTCATCGGGCGGCACTTCATCTAGTTCTGCAGGGGGCATTCAATGATTGGTTCGACGCATTCATTCCGTTATCGACCACGCTCCGCTTTCACGCTTTTGGAATTGATATTGTCGCTGGCTCTGACCGCAGTGATCGCCGGGCTGATTGGCAGTTTGGTTCAGCTCTATTTGATCAATCAAGAGACGGGACGCGATAGCGTTCGGCAAGCTCAAATGGCCAGAGCCATCCTCAATATGATTGCCGAAGACGTTCGCACGACCGTTCGCTATCAAAAATTTGACACGAGTGGTTTAGTGCAACTCTTATCAACCGATACTGGGTCTGGTGGCGGAGCGTCTGGTGGTGGAGCGTCTGGTGGTGGAGCGTCTGGTGGTGGAGCGTCTGGTGGCGGAGCACCAAGTGGCGGATCATCAGGTGGCGGATCATCAGGTGGCGGATCATCAGGTGGCGGAGCATCAGGTGGCGGAGCGTCAGGTGGCGGAGCGTCAGGTGGCGGAGCGTCAGGTGGCGGAGCCAGTGCGGCAAGCACTTCGACTGCTACTGCGGCACTTCCACCGGGAATTTATGGATCAAGCACTTCGATCGAAATTGATGTAAGTCGATTACCACGCCCGGATGAGTATTATCCTAAGATGGGAAACACATCGACGGGAACACTTGGCGACATGCCGAGCGACGTCAAAACCGTTGGCTATTACGTCCAGTCTCCCCGTTCCGATGGAGTTCAGGATTCGTTAGGGCAACTTAGCCAAGAAGCAGCGAGTCTGACAACCGGTGCAATTGCATCGCCCAATGGCGGGCTAGTTCGACGTTCGGTGGATCGAGCTGTAACTCAATATGCGTACGAGGCCGCACAGAGCGATCAATTGCTTAGGACTGGCGAGTTGATTGCACCAGAAGTGCTTGCGTTGGAGTTTCAATATTTTGATGGAGCGACTTGGCAAACGGAGTGGGATGGCAGTCAACAAGGGCTCCCTCATGTTGTCAAGATCACGATCGCCATGCAACGTGACAGCCTTGCAAAATCGAAACCGCTGGATCCAGGGATAGCCGTTTCCTCGATCACGACAGACATGATGCAGGAATACGGCATCGAAGTTTACTCAATAAATACAATTATCCCTGGGGCACAATTGCTTGTCGCACCTCAGGGGACAACAGCTTCGGGTTCAACGGATAACGGTATGAGTTCCGTGGGTTTATAAGGATGGAAACGACGATGACCAAAACGAAAAAACGCAACTTGGAAACAACAAAGGCGAACCGCAACGCATTTATTTTGTTGGCGGTGATGCTTGTGTTGGCGGCAATCACGCTGAGCGCATTGGCTTTTTCACAATCGATGTTGATCGGCCACGAGGAATCTCGATTGGCAGGTGAATCGATCCAAGCGAGGTATGCTGCGGATTCGGGAATAGACGCAGCACGACTTTTTTTGGCTTCCCCACGGCAAACGCGTGATGATTCGGGCGGAACGTATAGCAATGCGAATACATTTCAAGCCATTCCGGTCTTGACTGGGCGAGGGCAAGGAAACCTGTGCAATTATTCTTTGGTCGCTCCCGATCTGAATGAAAATGGCAAATACGCAAGTTATCGATTCGGGCTCCACAATGAATCCGCACGTCTCAACGTGAATGTTCTACCTATTATCGACAGTATGATGTCGATCGGCCAAATTGCACAGCAAATGGGTGGCTTGGACCTGTCAAGTTTGGGGCTTTCGGCGGGCGGAGCAACTGGGGCGGGAGCAGGTGCCTCGGGTGCTTCTTCGTCCGGATTAGGTGCCGCTGCTGGCCCCGGTTCTGGTGGGACAAGTGCTGGGGCTGGAGCTGGTAGAACACTTCTCATGGCGCTTCCGAGCATGACCGAAGATGTAGCTGATGCGATTCTTGATTTTATTGACGCGGACGATGAGCCGCGAGAGTATGGTGCAGAAAGAGACTACTACACTCAGTTGCCAATTCCTTATGCGCCCGCCAATGGTCCACTGCAATCCATCGAACAGTTGCTTCTTGTTCGCGGTGTAACCCCAAGTCTGCTCTTTGGCTTGGACCAAAATCGGAATGGGGTTCTTGAGCAGTCTGAGACCATGGCTGCTGCGTCGAGCGGATCCACACCCAACGCGGAGACAACGGGATCTTCGAGCACACAAGCTGAGTTGCCAGATTTGGGTTGGGCGATTTATTTGACTTTGTATTCCAAGGAAAAGAATGTTGCGGGGGACGGTACTCCGCGTGTGAACATTAACGGTTCGGACTTGGCAACACTACAAACGGACTTGTCGACAGCCGTTGGAGACGATCTCGCAACGTTTATCATTGCGTATCGAGCCAATGGCGCTGTGGCGGGAGGCAATGGGGCTGGTGCGGGTGGCGCTGGCGGGGCTTCAGCCGGAGGTGGCGGAGGAGGATTAGGCGGCGGCGGAGGAGGAATCGGTGGTGGTGGCCGAGGCGGTGCCGGTGGCGGACCTGGCGGAGGCAGAGGAGGACCGGACGGTGGCGGACCGGGCGGAGGTAGAGGCGGACCTGGTGGCGGTGGACCGGGCGGCGGTGGACCGGGCGGCGGACAAGGCGGAGGTAGAGGCGGAGTTGGCGGTGGA
>CAMDKL010000058.1 GCA_945900945.1 Pirellula staleyi DSM 6068 | reverse complement strand
AATCTGGGTAGGACAGTCGATTCACGCGAGATAAATAAGCGTCAAATCACCTTTAGGCGTGGCAGTCATCAAGGAACTTCCGCGTGAACCAACTGTCCCACCCAGAAGTGGGTTCGTTGGTACGTTTTTATTGGCCGGTTGCCTTACAGCCTGATGACGTCGAATGCACAACCGATGATCTTCTCAGTGATTTCTCCAAACGGGTAGTCGGATCGACGATCATCCTGTAAATCCTGTAAATCCTGTAAATCCATGTTCGTTTCTCCGGCTGTGTCGACGGGTGATGGTTATGCCAGTTTACTTAGGTACAGGTCCTTACTTGACGTATCTCCGCCGAAACATTTTGTTGGCATTTGGCGGTTTCGAGAGATCGCGAATCACAGTGCTGTTTTTTTCCTTCCGAATCGTTACCATCTGAGTCGCGTTCTAACTCCCCATCGGTTTCGTATTTGTGGCTAGCGAACGCGGCTTAAAAACACACTGGACTTCGGAATACCAAATGACCGCAATCGACGATCTGTTTGTTAGGCTAAAAGCCGAGCGCAAGAAAGCATTCATGCCCTTTATTACGGCTGCCGACCCTCATTTAGCTTTCACTCGTCAAGTCCTTCGCAAATTAGACCAACTCGGCTGTTCGATGGCTGAGATCGGGATTCCGTATAGCGATCCTATTGCTGACGGGCCGGTCATTCAGGCCTCTTACACGCGTGCACTTGGTACCAATGTCAAGCTTCATGATATATTTGAACAGATCGCTTTGGAGAGACCGAACATCGCCATGCCATTGGTATCGATGGTGAGCTATGCGATCATTCATCGACAGGGGCCAGAACGATTTGTCGATGATGCGTTGGCTGCTGGCTTCGCAGGCGCAATTGTTCCTGACTTGCTAGTCGAGGAATGCGGCTCCCTTTCGCGGATCTGCAAAGCTAAGAAGTTCAATTTGATTCAATTGGTTACACCCACGACACCACCTGAACGCGCATTGAAGATTGCAGAGTTGTCGAGCGGTTTTCTTTATTTTGTAAGCGTCACCGGAATAACAGGCGAACGAACGGAACTGCCGCCTGATTTAGTGGATCGTGTTTCTTGGTTGCGAGAACGTACACCATTGCCAATTTGCATTGGATTTGGAATATCCAAACCTGAACACGTCAGGCTCCTGGCTCCCGTTTCAGACGGGTTGATCGTTGGATCGGCCATCGTTCGTTTGATGGAACAAGCGGCTAAATCGGAGGTGATCGCTCTTCAATCGATCGATCAACTCGTAACAAGTCTAATGGCTGCGATACAACCTTAGTCAGCAATGTATCGCCTGCACCAACCATCCGCTACTTCTGCTACCATAACGCAAGCCTCGTCTTTGGTTGTGAGTAAATGATTGCAATTAGGTAGACTAATCAAAGACCTCTCCATTAGTTGAGATTTCGATGGCACCGAATTCATTCCGCAATTGATCAAGGCGTTTTGAAAACCAACCGTTTCGTCGCTTGGGGAATGGAATGCAAGTATCGGTTTGGTGATCAAGCGAACGGCTGAATTCAAATCATAGGACCGGAAATCGTCCAGCATCTGCCGCTTGATCTGGTGGTTTCTGCCCCCAATCGAAACAGACCCCTCACCGTAGGAAACGATCTCAGGGTTCATCTTTTCCAGGAGGTTTGCCAGGTGATAGGTATCGCTAGGTGTCGCAACGGCAATCACACCACGAACGGTCGGCAATTCCATCGCCATCGACAAACTCGCCGCCCCGCCGAAGCTATGGCCTATCAGGAAAGTAGGGGGCTGATACTCGCGAGCCACAAAGGCCACCGCAGCGCGAAGATCTTCTCGATTCGTTCGAAAATGGGTGCAACTGAAATCTCCCTGGCTATTCCCCAGTCCTGAAAAGTCATAACGTAGAACGGCCCAGCCTCTGTCCGCTAGGGCGCGGCTGATCCGCACAATGGCCTTCAGGTCTTTATTGCAGGTAAAGCAATGTGAAAAGACCAAGAAACCGTTCGGCGTTCCAGCCGGAAGCTCGACGATTCCAGCCAAAAGATTGTCGTCGTGTCCAGTGAAACTCACACGTTGTGTAGAGCGTGCCATGGATGACTAATCAATCTCGAACAATTCAGTGGTGATTAGTTTTGCAATGGGGCGGCATTTGGGTGCAAGTTGCTGCGGCGGCACGACAATCTCGATGTTGCGGTAATGCTTTCCATCACTTCCAGTCATCACATGAATGCGCGACGCTGGAACGTCTATGACCCAGTATTCCACAATGCCACTCTCAGCGTACAGGTCTGCCTTTTCCTGAAGGTCAGCGGCGAGACTGCTATCGGAAACTTCAATCAGGAGCAGGACATCTTCTGCAGTTGGACGTGTTCGTCCGTAACGTCTTGGTTTCAACCATAGCACGTCAGGTTCCGGTCGATTGTCATCGCAGACAAAACCGCATTGCACCCGAACCGTGACTTCGGATGCTGCGGTTTGTTCTGTTGACCATCGGTTCAAAAAATCGATGTAGTCGTCGTGGATAGGACCAGCGGGATTCATGAATCGCAATTCTCCTCTGATAAGTTCGATTTTTCTGGGGCCGAACCCGTCGAAGGCTCCCCGCAGGACCATCGAGTCGAATTCGCTACCGGTGACTTTGGCTAAAACGCTCATTCGTTTTCCTCCCAGGGTCTAGGAAATCAGCTCCTCCATCATACGTCTGTAAAATTCTAGTCGGTTCACTTGAAAGGTGCTTGAAAAAATGCAAATAGTCAGGCGAGCCAACCGCTGCGCGGGTACAACAAGTTACACAGCTGGAAACTGGCTTAACCGATTGGCTAACACATGCTTATTGTATGGATTGGTCTCACTTCAATCGCAAATCATTTGCAGTCATCTCGGCGTGCTGCCGTACCCCGCTTCCTTTGCGGTTTGTTAGTTTGTCTCCGAGATCGCTTCGCCAAACTTCGGCTGCTGCCTTGAGCCGAGCAACCACTTCGGGATGGTCTTGAGCGACGTTTTTGGTTTCGCTTCGATCAATCTTCATGTCGTATAGCTCATGACCTACTTTGACCGATTCGTACTTGGCAGGGATTCCACCCGAACCACCCGGTTTCCCGGCGAGAGTTCGATATTGATGCGGCAGAATCAGCTTCCATTGCGGATCGCGAATGGCTTGAAGCTCGTCGTTTGCAAAGTAGCAAGGCATCGTACTATGCGGCGAGACAGCACCCGCAGTCCCGAGCATTAATGGCATGATGTTGTGGCCATCGATTTTGTGTTGCGGTAGTTGAGCCCCAATCATGGCAGCAACCGTCGGCAAGATATCGATGGTACATGCCAATTCATCGCAAGTTGACCCTGCCGGTATCTTGGTTGGCCATCGCATCAGTGTTGGCACGCGAATTCCACCTTCCCATGCAGTTCCTTTTCCTTCACGGAGTGGTGTCGCAGATCCTGCGTGGTCACCGTACGACATCCAAGGTCCATTGTCCGTCGTGAAAATCACGAGAGTCTTGTCGTCGACGCCGACTTCCTTCAAAGTGTCTAGGACTTGGCCAACGGACCAATCGACTTCCATGACGACATCGCCGAAGAGTCCTGCTCCGCTTTTTCCAGCGAACTTCGATGACACGTACAAAGGAACGTGGACCATCGAATGGGGCAAGTAGACGAGAAACGGTACATCGCGGTGTTTTCGAATGAATTCAACGGCTCGTTGCGTGTAGTTCGTAGTCAATTGCGTCTGATCTTCGCCGGTCACTTCGGCATCGATAATCGTGGTGTTCTCAATGAGTGGCAAAGGCGGATAGCCCGACTTCACTGCTTGGCCGGCCGCTCGCTTGGCCAACTCCTCGGGATGATTTGGCCACATGTCGTTGGAGTATGGCAAACCATAGTAGGAGTCGAATCCGTGCTGGGTTGGCAGGAATTTGGGGTGGTGCCCTAGATGCCATTTCCCAATGCATGTGGTCGCATAATTCTTCTGCTTGCAAACTTCCGCAAGAGTCATCTCGCTGGATGACAATCCGATATTCGCACCTGGACCCAATGCGCCAGAAAACCCAACTCGCTCGTGATAGCAACCCGTTATCAGTGCAGAACGCGAAGCCGAGCACACCGCAGAGGAGACATGGAAATCCGTAAATCGTCTACCTTCGCGAGCCATCCGATCCAGATTGGGAGTTGGAAACGCTTTGGCACCGAATGGACCGATGTCCGCGTAACCCATGTCGTCGATGAAGATCACGACAACGTTGGGCAGTTCCGCCGTGTTGGCAATTCTGCAATGGAATATTGAAAGTAGCAAAAGTATTCCAACACATTTGGTCCATTGGGGCTTCATGAATATGCTCGATGTGCTTAAAAAAAAGTTACATGTAGAGGTGCTTGATGCAAAGCTGGGACCAATTTTCGAAGTTGTCCAGCTCCGATTGAATTGTCTCGACGGATTGAAAACCGCTTTCCTCGAGATGCTCTTCGCGCGTTTGGACTTTGCAGGACGAGAGTTGCATGATGTGCACGATTCCAAGGTGGACACGGCCGACCTCCGTCGAACTATCGTAGATCAATCCTACGATTCGTTGCTGCCCGTTGCATTCAATAGAGACTTCTTCTTCGAGTTCACGTTGCATACCGGTTCGGTACCAATCCTCGCCAGTAGCATCCTCTACGGAGATATGGCCGCCGATGCCAATGGACCGAAGTGCATGCAATCTTTTCTCCCCCTGCCCTTTTCCTCGGGTGTATTGAAAAATTCGGGTCCCATTTGCATCGTTACATTCAAGAATTACGTACGGGATAAGTTGCTTGAAGGACGGATCGGTTTCCACCAAACTTCTAGGGCGGAATGACTGATTCGAACGGTCTAAAATGGTCGAAAGGTATCGGTCTACGTTGGGTTGAAATCCAGAAAACGGTCCAAGCTGATCGAGCAATTGAGCGGGAATTACAAGAACTTCTTCGTCTTTGGACATGGGGTGTCGCGTTTTCTACGTGATTTAGTGGACTTCGGTGAGTTGCCTCTGCGGAAACAGGGTTCCCTTGACCTGCCTATTTGCGATACGATACACGGTTTAGCAAAGGCTGACTATTCACTTTTTGATCAAATTGCAACCGGGCAAGCCCTTCGGGACCCATGCGTTGCATCCTCACTAAATAACTCCTCCAACCGCCGACCAAGATCCAGCATGAGTTTACAATCCTTTTCATACGATGCACGCGTAGGATTTTCAGGCTATTTAACGGCCCTGATCGTAGCTTCGGTGTTGGCTGGGACGCCCGCTTTTGGAGAGGAAAAACCGTTGCAGGCAAGCAAACTTTTTCCAGCGGACACACAGGCGCTCTTTTCGCTCCCCGATTCCCAGGGATTCCTCGCGGGATGGGGCAAGACGCAACTCGGCAAACTCGCCGACGACCCGAAATTAAAGGCGTTTTGGGAAACCCAGCGAAAGGAAATTCAAGATAGGTTCAACGAAGCCGGGTGGCAGCTCAATTTAGAAGTCGAAGACATCAGCGAAATGGCTGGAGGTCAGACTACTTTGGGCTGGATATCTAGATCTAGCGACGAAAACAAGCCGTTTTCAATTGCGATGGTGATCGATGCGGTGAACCGATCTGAACCCGCCGAACGCTTTTTGAAGAGACTGGATAGTGAACTTAAATCTAGAAACGCGACCGCAAAAGAAATCGAAATTGGCGGAGCCAATGTGTTTCAGTACACGCTTCCAAAGGCGACCGGTGATGTCCGAGTCAACGAGTCTTTCTATTCCCTTTCCAGTAACCAACTCCTCGCCGCAGATGACTTGGTCACAATAACCGAGTTGTTAGCCGCTCAACGCAGTGCAAAGGAGGATTCTCTCGCAAATTCCGAACTTTACAAACAAGCGCAGTCGAAAATCCCGACCGAAGGGGACGAACCAGAACTCGAGTACTTTGTACGTCCGATAGGATTTGCCAAATTGCTTCGATCCATCTCAGGGAAACCCACCAAAAACCAATCGGACGTGTTGTTGATCCTCGACAAAGAAGGATTTGGAGATTTGCAATGCATCGCGGGAAATATTCAAATTTCGGCGGAGCCCTTTGACTTTTTTCACCATGCTTACATGGTTGCAAAGAAGCCGCTTGCGACCTCGGTTCAGATTTTGGATTTTCCAAACGTAGCCAAGCTCGTCGCACCGGATTGGATCAACAAGGAGAGTGCTTCCGTTTTGTCATTCTCTTGGGATATCAAGGAAGCATTTCCGAAATTTAAAGGAATTGTCGACGCATTTGTTGGCCCAGGTACGTTCGATGAAATGATCAAGGGTCTTCGCGATGATACCCAAGGGCCGCAGATCGATATCCTTAAAGACGTGCTGCCCTTTTTGTCCTCCGAATTTCACGTGGTAACCGAAATTGTTAAACCGATTTCGCCCGATAGCAAACGTTCGATGGTCATTCTCAAACTAAATGATGCTGGCAAAAAACTGCCAAAAATTTTAGATCGATACGGAAAGGGTGAGCCAGATTCCAAGCCCGTTGATTTTGAAGGCAATCGCATCTGGAGTTTCGAAAACAAAGAGGATACGGAGATCGAATTGGACTTTGGCGGAAAAAAAGACGCCAAGAACAAACCAGCCGACGAGGACGAACCACTTCTCGACAAATGGGCAATCACCATTTTCGGTGACTACTTCATTTTCGCTTCCGATGTCGAAATGATCATGGATGTGCTCAGCCGAGCTAAAAATCCGGGGCAGAAGAATGCTTTTGAAAAAGAAACCGACGTAACCAAAGTGTCCGCAATGCTTGAAAACGTTGCCGGCAACGATGGCCGAAGTACGAATCAAATCACTCGTTCCGATCGAGCGTTTGAAATGCAGTACGAATTATTTCGGCAAGACATTCTTCCGGAATCCCGCAGCATGCTAGCAACGATTTTGGACAAGATTCTCAAGCCCAAGAACCCACGACAAACCCAAGTTCAACGAGTCAAAGGTGACAAGTTGCCCCCGTTCGGAGCAATTCGCGATTTCTTTACCCCGAGTGGTGGAGTGATGCGAACCGAGGACGATGGCTGGTCTATTCAGGGCTTTATTTTAGGTAAGTGAGCGGATGGCATCCCAAAGCGGACAGTCGTCGTTTCAGGAACGGCACGAACAACGTATCCAAGAACTGGAGTTCGTTGTCACTCATTTGCAAAAGACCGTCGAGGACCTCAACACCGCCATGCTTTTGCAGCAAAAGACAATCGATGTCCTTTGCCGACAACTTGAGCAAGCGAAATCCGACGTTCGATCTATGTCGGGTGCTGATAGTTCGCTAGGGCCACTCGCGGACGACAAACCACCGCACTATTGAGTTAACGACCGTTCGATAATTAACTGTCGCATTGTCGCTGATCGCTCCGCGATCAGAACGTTGGATCGCGGAGCGATCCACGACAATAATTTCTCGAACGGTCCTAAGTGTCGACGCCAGAACTTCGCGGTACGAGTGGGATCTTGTTTTCTTTGGCTTCGGTCTTTTCCCGCCAAGGTTCTTTTTTTCGGTAGCTTTCCAGCTCTGCTTCCAACTGCTCCAGTTGCGGCTCCTTGGTTTCGCGACCTAACTGAACCGCTTTTTCGGACCACTCTACGGCTTTGTCAAATTGGCCAGTTTCTGCGTAAGCAGCCGCCAACGTACTCAGGATATGTGGTTTCTTGAAATCCGTTAGTTCGCAGGCTTCCAGTCCAAGCTCTAAGGCCCGCTTTCCGTCTCGAACGTCATCCGCCAGACTGGTCGATAATGTCCAAGACAGGTTATTCAATATGCCAGAACGTTCTGCATCGTTTTTGGGGGCAAGCTCCAGTGCCTTTTCAAAATCTGCAATCGCCTTGGAATAATCTTTCATGGCCAATAAAGTGTCTGCTCGCATTCGATAGGCTTGCCAGTACTCCGAATCGAGATTGATGACTTGCCCAAATACTTTGATCGCTTGCGAGGGACGATCGTCCATCGAGTATAGCAGCCCGAGTTGCATGAGGAGGCCAACATTCGGCTGATCCTTGGGTTGGTTCTTGATGATCAGAAGCAAGTCTCCGATCGCATCTCCAAACCGCTTCTGCTCCGCCGCGATGGTGGATCGCAACAGGATTGTATCGATTCTATTCGGGGCAAGCTCGAAAGCAGTATCGACATCTTTTTTCGCTGCATCGAGATCCTCTGCTTGGATGGCGACCCTCGCCCGATAGAGAAGTCCCTCAATGTCGTCTTTGGATAATTCCAGGACTCGATCGAGGTCAGCTTTTGCTAAGTCTGGCTCTTGATTTACAGCGTGCACTCGTGCGCGCGTCTTCAGCAGTGCAATTGAGTTTGGCAGAATCTTTATTTTGGCACTGAGCAATTCCAACGCATCCTTGATCCGATCCTTGTCCGAAGCCAAAAGCTCTGCGGTGTTTTGGATTACCAGTTCGTTTTCGGCGTTCGATTCGAGCAATTTCTGGAAGAACTCCAGAGCTTCTACTTCCCTTTTGTTTTGGACAAGACTCTCTCGTAGAACCAGAATACCTGCTTGGTTGTTTGGATCGTACTGGATGGATCGCTTTAAATCGGAAACGGCTTCGTCTCTTTCGGATTGCAGCCCCGCACGAATCATCAAAAGCCTGCTGAGCTTGACCTTCATGTCGGGTTCAGCAAGTTTGGAATCAACGAAGGCCGCTAATTCACTAATACCTTCATTGGCAACATCTCTTGCCGCATCCGGTTCCTTGCGACGTGCGTGCAGTTCCGCTTTCATTAGATATGCGTCAGCCAGCAAGGGATCGAATTCAATCGCTTCGCCCAAGTCGCCCAAAAGGTCGTTTAAAAGTTTGTTTTTTCTCGAGGCCGACATACCGGGTGTCAGGGTTCGAGCTACCTCTTGGGTCTTCTGCATGAACGACGCGGCAATCAATTTCTTTGCCGCTTCCATGTCCGCTTTGTCGAGTCCCTTTTCAACCGCTGATTTTGCGAGCGTAATAATCTCCTTGAGCGTGTCGACCGATTCGACATTTAGCCGCAGCCGACATGCTTCTTCGAAGTCGGCGTCACCGTCGTACGATTTGGGAACAACGATTTCGGCCGGTTTTTTGCCTTCGGGTATCTGCGTTGCTCCTTCTTGGGCATGCACCGGACAAGCAAGAAACATCGTCCCTGACACCAAAAGACTGGCAAACAAACGACGGCGTGTGTTGATTGTCCTGCGACGAACAACGGGTGGTGGATTCATTTTGGATTGAGTCATTTCGAAACCTAGTCATGCATGGAATGTCGATTGCAAGCGTTCCACCAAACAATTCTAGCGATGGATGCTATGGGGATCACATCCCATTGTAGCGTCTAGGCCATTGCGAAAGAAAGTTCGGATTGGACTTCTTATTCTTCAGAAAAACTTGTCGGGACCCGGGTCCCCGCGTCCGGCCAGGCAGCAACGGGTCTACCTAAGGATTCTAAAAAGGGCTCAATTTTGCGTGCTAAGGCCAATCGTTTGGTCTGGGCTGCAAAATAGGCATAGGCTCGCACTCGCTCCGGTTTCGACTCGGTAAGTCCGAATTCCACCGTCACAATCTGACGCACATATTCATTGTTTTCTCTCGAAGGATGGTATCCCTCGATTAGGTCGAGTTCCGCGATGGTTGGGTCCAAATCTGCATGGTTGAACTCCCATAATTCGCCAAGTAGCCAATTGGTACCCGGCAAAGCAGCGGGATAGGGCCCTAAATCATACAAGTCCGATTGAATGACACCCGCTAAGATTCGTATCGGTTTGCGAGGCCACAGTCCACCCCGAAGGTACGATTTCTTGAGGGTCCCGTAAACAAAAAAAGCAGCTACATCGTGTGTGTTCATCTGCAATCAAGCCAGTAGTTATTCACCATCGCTTACCAATCCAATCGCACAGGTTGAAAAGTTTCGGTTCGACGGCAAAGGAAAGTAAACGATCTCAAGGTTTCCCCTTTGTTTAAAAACGAAACACCCCTTAGGTCGGGTACCAGCCACCGTGTAGAACGGCACTCCTTGCCGTTTTTCTCGGCACAGAGTGCCGAGCTACACTGTGTTGCATCCCATTTTTTATTGTTGGACGGCGCACTAGGAGAGCAGTAGATCGATAAACTCAACGATTTGCCGATGGATTTGTTCGATGCTTTGATCTGCGTTGACAACCATAACTTGCCCGCCAGCGCGGGATATCTGTTCCAAGAAGCCGTTTCGGACGAGACGAAAGTACTCGAGTCCCCTTTTCTCAAGTCGGTCAGGACCCCTTTGCAACCGCTTGACCGCAACCTCCGGATCGATATCGAGAACGATCGTCGCGTCGGGTGAGAGGCCACCCGTCGCGCAAAAACCGACTGCCCATAGGTCGTCGATATTGAGTCCGCCTGCTACCCCCTGATAGACGACGTTGGCGAGCAAAAATCGGTCACAGACAACGGTCGTCCCGGCGTCGAGAGCCGGACGCAATTGTTCCGACACGAGTTGCGCTCGGGCTGCCATGTATAGGAGCATCTCCGAGGTATTAGAGAGCGGGATGTCCTCGCGGTGCAGGAGTATTTCTCGAACGGCCTCGCCAAGTTTCGTCGACCCTGGATCTCGGAAGCACTCGACCGATGCTCCCTTCGCAACGAGATGCTGGCGAAGCAAATCGATTTGAGTCGATTTGCCAGCACCGTCGATACCGTCCAAGGAAATAAACATTACAGCGCAAACCCTTCAGCATCTTCTTTCGGGGCAATTTGATATCCGTGTGGCTCCATCGAACAGCCCGCGCGACCTTGACTGAGAGAACGGATAGCACTCGAGTAACCAAACAATTCTTTGAGCGGGGCCAACGCGGTAATGCTCGATGAGGCTCCCCGAGCTTCGGTGCGTTCGATCAGCCCGCGGCGTTGTTGTAGATCACCCACAATTTCGCCTAAGTAATCTGGAGGAGTCGTGATTTCCATCTTCATGACTGGCTCTAGCAACGTCGGGCCACCCGCCTTCAACCCCTCGTCGAAAGCGTCGTTGGCTGCGATTTTGAATGCAACTTCGTCCGATCCTACTTCCGCAATTTCGCCTCCTAAAATACTGATTCGCATGCCAGTCAAAGGGAAGGAGCCAATGAGGCCGCCACCCTCCGATCGATTTCGCAGCTCCTCCAATGCGGTTTGACGCAGGATCTCTGGCAGCATTTTTTCGACTGGAGTTCGGTCGAAAATAATGACTTTGCCCGACACATCTTCAAGCGGTTCAAATCGCACCCTCAGTCTCGCAAACAACTGTTGCGAACCGACCTGCCGATTGCATTCTCCAATAACCTCAATGGCACTGCCAACCGTTTCTCGGTAACTAACTCTTGGCCTATAGAACTTAACATTGAGATGGTAGTCGCGAACGAGACTGTTCTTGATCACTTCTAAATGCAATTCGCCCATGCCGCTGATAATTGTCTGCCCTGACTCGGCATTCTCAATCGCGTGAAACGTTGGGTCCTGACGCTTTCGCATTTCTAAGACTTCGGCGAGCTTTTTTCGTTCCGTCGCGTTTTCCGGTTCGATGGCCATCGAAATCACCGATTGAGCAAACTGAATCGACGGCAGTTCGATCATGTCGCGGGTGTCGCACAAAGTATCGCCGGTAATCGAGTCGCGAGGGCCAATAATAAGTGCGATGTCGCCGCATTCGAGCGCATCGATCTGCCCTTGGCGTTCGCGTTTCGTGGCGTGAATCTGCCAAAGCTGGGCTACGTTTTCTTTTTTGTCACGATTGGGATTGTAGACGCGTGAATTCGAATCGAGCTTGCCCGAATAGACTCGAATCCAAAACATATCACCGGTCTTGGCTGGCAAGACTTTGAATACGAGTGCACAGAACGGTTCCTTGGGATCGGGTTTGCGTTGAAGCGCCTTGTCTCGTTTCTTGGGATCTACTCCCATTACCGGAGGTCGATCCAATGGACATGGAAGATAGGATGCGACGCCATCGAGCAAAGGCTGCACACCAGCGCCGTGAAGTGCAGAGCCGCAAAGGACCGGCTGTAGTTTCAATGCGATGCAAGCGTCTCGCAAGGCTCTTCGAATCATGTCGTTGGGGATCGGTTTTTCCTCCATTGCCAACTCCATCATCTCGCTGCTGTGAAGATAAAGTTTTTCTAGCAATACGTTCCGCCAATCCATCGCGTCGCCCAGTAGCTCCTTTGGAATTTCTTCCACCAGGACCGTCTTGCCCTGGTCCTCCTTGTTGAAACGTAATAGTTTCAAATCGATCAAATCGATGATGCCTTGGAATGGGTCATTGGTATGGCTCGGGCCTTGTCCAACTGGAATCTGGATCGCGACGGGATCTGCGTTGAGTCGCGGCCCGATCTCCTCTAAAACGCGATAAAAATCGGCACCCTCGCGATCTAGTTTGTTGATAAAAACGATGCGAGGAACGACATATTTATTAGCCTGTCGCCAGACCGTCTCACTCTGTGCCTCGACCCCTTCACGGGCACTGAAAACCACCACAGCACCGTCGAGAACTCGCAAACAGCGTTCGACTTCGGCAGTGAAGTCAACGTGCCCAGGGGTATCCAACAAGTTAACGGTGCAATCCCGCCAATGAAACGTAACGCAAGCAGCGAAAATCGTAATTCCTCGCTGCTGCTCCTCGGGATCGTCGTCGGTTTCGGTGGTGCCAGAATCGACGGCTCCGGCGCGATGCTTGGTACCGCTCATGTAAAGCATTTGCTCAGTAACCGTGGTCTTGCCAGCGTCAATATGAGCAATAATACCGATATTTCTAATCGTCGAAAGTTCTCGAGCCATAATCTGGAAATTAAAGTGTGCGGACGCTTCGCCGCCGGAATGCGAAAAACTAGTTCGCAGGAATGTAACTTCCAAATCCAATCAAGCCTAGTGCTTTGAGAGTTAGAATACGCAAACCTTTCGATAGTTTTCGGGCCGAAGGCCCAACCATTTACCTAGCTCAGGCCAGGCGGCTTGAGCGACACGCTACCGGAGAAACGAACATGGATATACAGGATGATCGTCAATCCGACAACCAGTTTGGAGAAATCTATGAAAAAATCATCGGTTGTGCATTCGAAGTCATCAGGCTGCAAAGGCGATCGCTCACGAGCACCAGGCCCAGATTATTAACTACCTAATGGCAACTGGAATCGACGTCGGCCTGCTAATCAATTTTGGCAATCCGAAACTCGAAACCAAACGATTCACACGACACAAGTGAATCTATCATCGAATTGAAATCATCCTGTACATCTTGTCCATCCATGTTTATTCATTTTGTTCGAAAACTGATGCATACGTGCTTAGATCGCAACAAAAGTCGCTAAACTATGGGTCTTCAACCACCATTCACCCATTGCGAAGGCCTGTGACGATGCCTACTTCCAGATAAATGCAGACTCAATGACGCCAATTGTTTTGCCGACCATTTGTGCTCTGGATTGCCCCGACGCGTGCTCACTGCATATCACAGTCGAAGGCGATCGCGTCACTCATCTTGCCGGCGATTCCTCCCATCCGATCACCCAAGGGTTTGCATGCGTCAAGATGGCTCGCTACCCCCAACGCCAAGAGCAAGAGGATCGACTCCTGCTGCCGCAGCGACGCGTCGGCAAAAAAGGAGAAGGACGTTTTGAAACGATTTCATGGGACTCGGCACTGGATGAGATCGCGGAACGAACCAGGTCGATTGTCGAACAGCATGGGCCCCAATCCATTCTGCCCTATTGTTATGGGGGCACGATGGGAGTTATCGAGGGCGCTTCGCCCTTTGCCTTTTTTCGCAAGCTAGGAGCGCTAGAGTTAGATCAGACGATTTGCGCTTCAACCGGCGGGGCGGCTTGGGAGGCGAACTACGGGCCAAACAAAATTGGCACCGATCCAGAAGATCTTATTCATTCTAAAACCATCGTACTTTGGGGCATCAATGCGCTTCGAAGCAATTCGCACATCGCACCCATTCTCAAGATTGCCCGAAAAAACGGTTGCCATATTCTTCATATCGATCCCTATCGCAACGAAACCTCTCGATTTGCCGACGAGCATTGGCAAATCAAAGTAGGCACGGATGCAGCATTGGCCCTCGCAATCGGCCACGAAATTTTCAGAAACGACTGGCAGGACAATAATTACCTGAATGAACATGCCCTCGGAATCGAGGAGTACCGAAAGGCTTGCAGTCATTGGTCGCTCGAACGCGCCGCAGAGTATTGCGACATACCTCACCAGCCGTTGAAGGAAATGGTGCGTAGATTTGCTACAAGCGAAGCACCGTTTATTAAAGTCGGATACGGCATGACTCGCAACGAGGGAGGTGGAAATGCGTTGCGAGCAATAGCGCTCTTGCCCGCATTGATTGGAGCTTGGCGAAAAAAAGGCGGTGGCGGGTGCTTGTCCACGAGCGGTGCATTTGGATTGAATACAAATCGTGTTTCCGGTAGCCATTTGATCCGGCCAGGGTCGCGCCACGTCAATATGACCTTGTTAGCTTCAGAGCTCGACCCAGATTCGACGAGTGTCCGTGGCTTATTCGTATACAACAGCAATCCAGCGGCCGTTGCGCCAGATTCCTCACGGGTTCGACGTGGATTGAGCAATGAGAATCTCTTTACGGTCGTCTTGGAGCATTTCCAAACCGACACGGCGGACTACGCCGATTACTTGTTGCCCGCGACGACCTTTCTAGAACATACCGATGTGTACACAGCCTATGGCCACTACTATCTGCAGTATTCAGAGCCAGTAGTGGCTGCACGTGGGCAATCCAAGTCGAACCGTTGGGTATTCATGGAACTTGCCCGCCGATTGGGCTTCGACGACGAATGTTTGTATTGGACACCGAAGCAAATTGTCGAGGAGTTGTTGACTTCATCCAATCCGAATCTGGCGGGCATAACAGCCCAGCAGCTCATGAAAGAGCGGAGTGTGAAGCTGAAATTGCCAGATCCTTATTTGCCGTATTCGGATGGGAGCAATTTCCCCGATCGCAAGATCCGCTTTTCGCCTGCGCCGCAGCAATTGGACTTCGAGGTTCAGCCGAGCTCCGAGTATCCGTTGCGGCTCATTTCGCCGCCGGGCCCGTATATTCTCAACACATCCATGGGAAACGTTCCCAGCGTAATTAAGCTGGCGGGGGGCGAACCTCAAATCATCATTCATCCATCGGACGCAACCCCACTCGGAATTGCCGATGGCGATCGCGTTAATGTGACCAGTTCCAACGGCAGCATTCTTCGAAAAGCGATCGTCAGCAATGACGCGAAACCTGGAGTTGCAATTGCTTTGGGACAATGGTGGCCCAAGCTGGCTCCAGATCGTAAGAGTCTCAACGACATTACCAGCGAGCGATTAACCGATCTCGGTGGTGGCAGCACATTTGGGAATCCTGTCGTTCGAGTTACCAAGGTTTCGCTCCTCGAGGTACCTTAGGACCGTTCGAGAAATTATTGTCGTGGATCGCTCCGCGATCCAACGTTCTGATCGCGGAGCGATCAGCGACAATGCGACAGTTAATTATCGAACCGTCCTTAGGACACTCTGGCAGCTAACAGTACGTTTCGCGGAGTCGACGCTTTGAACGCAACACAATCAAACGAGAATGTAATAGAGCGTCGCAGCCCAGTCGACAACTCGGTTACCTGGTCAGGCACCTGGGCCACTAGCCATGAAATCGCCTGTGCCGTCCAACGGGCTAGTTTATCGTTCAAGAGCTGGTCGCGAACCACTCTCGAAAAGAGAATCGAGCTCGTTAAAAAATACGCGAGTTTCCTGCAAGCCCACCGGGCCGCGATCGCTAGAACGATCACACTTGAGTCAGGCAAGCCGCTTTGGGAGAGTGATCTCGAGGTCCTGTCTGCGATCGCTAAAGTGGACAATGCGATCGAAGCAATACGCAAGCGTCGTTGGACGACTAGCGAGGGAGCGGGATCAACGTATTCGGCGATCCGTTTTAATCCGCTTGGAATGATCGTAGTGTTGGGGCCGTATAATCTGCCACTGCATTTACCAGGGGCTCACATCGTGCCGGCGCTCTTGGCGGGGAACACGGTCCTATTCAAGCCGAGTGAAAAAGCGCCTGCGGTCGGCGATTGGATTTTGCGAGCTTGGCAATCGACTGATCCGCCTGACTACACGCTAGGATGCATTCATGGTGCGGTGGATCAAGCGAAATGGGCTGTTGGTGCACAGGAGACAGCAGGCGTCTTGTTCACCGGTTCTTATGCTGCGGGCAAACAACTGCATCATCAACTGGCAGGCCGGCCCGAATGTTTGTTGGCACTCGAAATGGGTGGCAACAATCCGATCGTGATCGACCGTGTCAAGAGCCGACCAGCGGCGATCGCCACCATTATTCAATCGGCTTACATTACGAGTGGTCAGCGATGCACCTGCGCTCGACGGCTCATCGTAGTTAATCATTCCGAAAACCAAGGATTTCTAGAAGAACTGAGCCGGTCGATCGCAAAGATCCATGTCGGCAATCCACTCGCCGAGAGTCAACCTTTTATGGGGACTCTCGTCTCCTGCCAATCTGCGGCGAATATCCTGGCTGTCCAGGAGGAGTTGAGAGCCAATGGTGCAATGGTACTGAACGAAGCGAAAGCCAGCGAGGCCTGCGGTGCAATGCTGACTCCTGGTTTAATAGTCCTGAACGATCGAACACCAAGCGACGAGGAACATTTCGGACCTTTGGTTACAGCGACCCTCGCCGAGGACTTCGATGACGCGATTGAAGTCGCCAATCGAACGAAATATGGGCTAGCTGCGGGTTTACTCAGTGACGATCCCTCGGCATATTACCATTTTATAAACCGAGTTCGGGCTGGGATTGTCAATTGGAATTCGCCCACAACGGGAGCGAGCGGGCGACTGCCGTTCGGCGGTACGGGTGCAAGCGGTAACCATCGACCGAGCGGCTACTTTGCAGCGGACTATTGCAGCTATCCGGTCGCATCGATCGAGAATCATCAGCTTCATTTGCCTGGCAATTTACCGCCTGGTTTACAAGAAATATTTTGAAAATGACGGCACCAAATATTGAAATCAATATCGATGGGATGATTGGTCCTACTCACCATTTCGGTGGCTTAGGGGTTGGGAATATTGCAAGCCTGGCTAGCCGAAATCAAGTATCCAGTCCGAGAGAGGCGGCGTTGGAGGGGCTTGCGAAAATGGAACTTGTTGCCGGAATGGGGATCCCGCAGTTTTACTTGCCACCACCCGAGCGTCCCAATTGGTGTTGGCTCGAATCGCTTGGGTTTACAGGGGACCGTCGAGACGTTTTGAGAAAATGTTTCGATGAGTCACCGAGTCTATTGTCGGCAGCCTACAGTTCCGCATTCATGTGGACCGCCAACGCGGCCACAGTAGCTCCATCCAGCGACACGATGGATAGTAGGCTCCATGTCGTGCCCGCAAACCTTTGCAGCAATTTACACCGAGGCCAAGAGGCTGCTGAGCGTCGCGACCAGTTGCGAAACATGTTTGGCTCAATAAACGATGCACAAATTCATGAACCGCTGCCATCGGTCATTGCATTGCGCGATGAGGGTGCAGCCAACCACATGCGACACTGCAGTCGGGACGGCAAAAAGGCGATCCACGTTTTCGTTCATGGGCCCTCCGAGCACGGGCCATCCATTGAACCGCATCCAAAAAGGTTTACTCCGCGGCAGTCAGAGCTAGCAGCCCGACGAGTAGCTTGCTTGCTGCATCTCCGGGACGAAGATTGTGTTTTTGTTCAACAGACGGCTCAGGCGATCGATGCGGGGGTGTTTCACAACGATGTCATTGCAATGAGCAACGGCAACAGGATGATCTACCATGAACACGCATTTGAAAACAGCGAGCAAGGTGTCGAGACGATTCGGCAGCGGTTCCATGCAAAAACCGGCGAGGGGTTCGCTGGGATTTGCGTATCCGAAAGCGAACTACCACTAGAGGAGGCGGTGCGAACCTACCTTTTTAATAGCCAGTTATTGTCAGGTGATTCAGGGGCGATGGAATTGATTAGTCCATCGGATTGCTTGGAGTCGCCAGCGGTTTCGGCATTGATTCAGCGATGGGTGCAAGACGAAAACAATCCGATTCGTGAGGTTCGTTATTTATCGCTCGATCAAAGCATGAAAAACGGAGGGGGGCCGGCCTGCCTACGTTTGCGAGCGATGCTGACGGTCGAGCAATTATCATTGTTGGGCGATCGTTTCAAGGTGACGGAGAAACGCCTTGCTCGACTCCGATCCGAGGTAATGCAAAGGTATCCAGCGACTCTAAGCTTGAACGATCTTGCCCGATTGGATTTCGCAGAAAATGCAATCGCAACAGCTAAAGTAATGGCAGCGTTAACCTGATTTCCATCAACCCAACGAAGATTGGGTCTAACGAAAAAACCTCGCCGATAAGTCAACTAACAGCGAGGTTTGTTTCAGGTAGAAGACGGTCCTATGAAAGACCGAATTGTCTAGTTACGGCTTAGATACTGCCTCTACGGCAGCCGGCACCGGTTTTGAAGTGCCACCACCCTCCGTAGCCATTTTTAAAGGCTTGTCGACATTGGATGTCGGGGTAATAGCTGGGGCATTCGAGTTACAGCCAGCAATAAACAATAGACTCAAAAAACCAGCCCCTAACGCAATTCTTAAAACCATATGACACCTTTACTTTTGCTAGAAAATTATTCAAACGAAACTACTTGACCGTCCTTCGCGCCACACATGTAAACAAATGTAGTGAAATTCAAATTTGCGTTGATAGACCGGATGGAACCATCACCATATAACGTAATGATGACATTGCTGGCATGAAGACTTCCCGGAAGTCCGGCAGATAAACCCTTACCTCCAGGCACCGCCGGGGCGAATTTGCAATTCGGATTTGCTGAAGTCGGACAAACGCCAAGATCCGCGTAGAACGGCGCATGTCCCCAACTGCGTTGGCCCCAACCCTCGTTAGCTGTACCAGCAAAAACAAGTCCACCTGCAGACTCTGCCATAAAGACAGTATTACTTAGTCCATCCGTAACTCCCGAAAACTTCGAGCCAACGGCTGGCGGATTCAGGAACGTTGAAATGTTCCCCAACGCTCCGGCAGAAAGTGCTCCGCTGTAAGTGAATGGTCCTTCGTATGTGCTGTCGGAAAGATAACCGCGGTTATACAAATAATGTGTTATCCCTCCGTTTGCAAGTTGGACTGGGGTTCCAGACTTTGTATACCAAGCTGAACTGAACCCACTAACTGCACCCGGCGCAACCCCAGGAATTCTTCCTGCAAAATGCTTGCCTTCAGTTCCCCCGAACGAAAACTGATTGAGACATCCAGTTGTCTCTGGGGCTGGAGCAGATGGACATAAAAATATTGGAAGATCTGGCTTGCCGACGCCGTAACGGCCTTGGGGTGGTCTTGCAGTCGCAGATTGCAGATTCCAGGCTGCAGCGGACGGCCACCAACTGCCCCCGGTGCCATAGGTACCGTTATCGAATGCCTGATACATAGCATTCTGTTCCATGTATGGCAACAATCTCCAATGGATTCCATTAAATCGCTGGTCGTTACCTGGAGGAAGTTTCCCGAAAGCGCTCTCGAAATTGTGCACAGAAAGCCCAAACTGTTTCAAATTATTGGTGCATTGCATCCGCCTTGCAGCTTCTCGTGCGGCTTGTACAGCTGGCAATAACAAGCCAACCAAAATTCCAATAATCGCGATGACTACCAGAAGCTCAACGAGGGTAAACCCCCGTGTTCTGATCAAAGAACTCTTTGACATGATTACACCTTTCAACACAGGACTAAAAAATAAAACAAACCGCGTTAAACGAGACTTTCGGCTCCATTAAGAATTCGAAATGTCTTCCACCTTCGGAGGTTTACGCCCCATAGAGTGAATGTATGTGCTTATGATATTGAAGCTATTTGAGTGCAGTAAGTCAATCAACTTTGTGCGTCGGAGTGGCGTGGAGGACGTCAGGTCAAGGGCAAGTCAAGAAATTTTTGGTTAAGAATACGTTAGTAACATCGGAAAATGGTTGAGAAAACGCTGATCGCCCAACAATCAGTACTCCCTGAAAAAAATTAGAAAAACTTCCATATAATTAAATCTACTCAGCATAAGCTGCGCTGGATTTAAGGTTTGTCGCAGTGCCTTGGGGTTAGCCTGGATATTGCATAAGCCGTTTTGGCGTTAGCCACGGTTCACGCGAGATCCATAAACCGGGGCTAACGCCCAACGGCTGATTGCTAAAGATCGCTTGCAATATCCAGGTTACGACTGTCGTTTTGGCAATTGCCAAATGGCCCCCAGCCGGTGAGGCATGCATGTTGTCGCTTAACCTTTTTGCCCTCATTTCCAACGCTTAGCATCGTGCGGAAAATAAGTGGCATAGGCTTCCAGCCTGTGGGCGTAAAATTTCAGGCTAGAAGCCTTTTTATACCCCTTAAATCAGCTGATACCGCTCTCCTGGCAGGAAGCGAAGTTTGGTAACCAGATATTTCCCAACCAGGCGTCTTCCCTCTATTTTCAAAATTGCTGGCCGCCGCCGGCGTCCAGCAATTTTGAAAGTAGGAATTCTGGGTAGGCACGATCTGGTTCCCAAACTCTCTCACCCACAAGACAAGCTCGTGTGAGTCGTACAAAAAAATTGTGGGGTATAAAAAGGCTACCAGCCTATGCCACAATTAAGAATCGACAGTAATTTTCCGCTCGATGCTTGCCAGATGCTATCTCGGATTATTGATTTGCGTATTCTGCTGACCAAAAACCACGCAAACTACTCGAAAACATCACCCCCATTATGGGTTAGGCTCTTGCGTTTATCCTAGGCCAGTAAATGATGATAAGTTAACAGAATCCTCTGCCCGCCAATTTCCCCTTGGAAAAATTGCATCGTGAGCGAATCGGACGCTAGTCCTGGATCACTTGGGAATAATACCCAACCAAAACCTCTTTCTCCCAACGTCGAAAATGATTCCTCTCAGATAGACGACGAAGATTGTCTGGCTTCGAACGAGCATGTTTCGGGCATGTTTACCAAGATCCGTGAAGCGTCCGGTACGGTTTACGGTGACATCGGAACCTCTGTTCTTTACACGGTAATGGAGTTGACTCGCGAAACGATCCGACTCAAGTACCATCATTTGCCGGTCGATCAAATCAATGCGATGATTGCGAACGGCCGAGTGGATTTGGAGGGGAGGCCTTTGGTCGATAGCAATGAAGCGCTCGGAAGTCTCAGTTTGATCTTCTGGGCTCTAGTCTTTCTCACCGTGAAATACGACCTGCTCATCATGCGAGCCGACAACCGTGGCGAAGGTGGGGACTTTGCTTTGTGGGGCTTGTTGTGCGGTCACACCGGTAAGATATTCGGCCTCGGGTTTCTTGCGTTCCTGGTCGCTTCTGCGGCAGGCTTGCTCGCTGCGGATGGCATCATCACTCCTGCCATGAGCATGTTGGGAGCGTACGAACCACTTGGCGAATTTTGGGCGATCATCGCAACTCTGGCGAGTCTATTCGTATTGTTCAAGTCACAATGGCGTGGCACGAGCAAAGTGGGGGGCTTGTTTGGATGGTTCATGCTGCTCGTTTGGTTTCCTTGGATTGCCTTGAAGGGGATACCGTGGATCATCTCGAGCCCCGCCGTTTTCAGTGCCGTTAACCCTTGGTACGCATGGGATTTTGTCATCCACTTTCCAAGCATGGGGATGTTAGCGATTTTCGGCGTAGTGGTCTTGGCAATCACGGGTGGTGAAGCCAAGTATGCTGATATTGGCCACTTTACGCGTAAAACCAAGAAACACTGCTTTGAAGGTATGAGCGTGGATCCCCAAGACTCTGGACGACGCCCGGTCATGCTGGCGTGGTACTATATCGTCATGCCCTGTTTATTGATCAATTACGCGGGCCAAGTTGGTTATCTCTTGTCCCCCAATGGAGTTCCGCCTCGGGCAAGTACATTCTTTGCGATGACACCACAAATCGCAGGTGCAGACGCGGCCAATCATCTGATCGCCGTCGCCGACTTGTGCATCGCTGCCTGTGCTGCCTTCATCGCTTCACAAGCGTTGATCACAGGCATGTTTTCGATTGTCAAGCAAGCCATTGCTCTGGGGTTTGCTCCTCGTCAATTGGTGAAATACACGAGCCACGAAGCGGAGGGCCAAGTCTATATTCCCTCAGTCAACTGGGCTTTGTTTGCAGGCTGTGTTTTCGCTACTCTCTCGTTTAGGACAGCAAGTAATCTAGCTTCCGCATACGGCATTGCGGTAACCGGTACCATGTGGATCACAACCGTCATGTTTGGCTACGTAGCCTATTATCGATGGCAATGGAAGCTGTGGCATGTGTTCGCTATTTGCACACCGATTTTGGCGATCGATATGTTGTTCTTTGTGAGCAATTTGACAAAATTTGCAAGTGGAGGCTATTTCCCAATCGGCATCGCGTCGGTTCTAGTCATCATCATGGTGACGTGGCAATGGGGACGCAAGCAAATGGCCAAGGCGTTCTATGACTTCGGCTTTCGCGAAGGCAAGAAGATCGACTGGCTCGTGATGTTGCGTGAAAAGGTTGATGAAATCCAGATCGCCATCGATGAAAATTTGCCGTTGGCTCGGGCACTCATTCAAGGTCGACGCCGTTTGGTGGAAAGCGATCGAGCTGCGGTCTTTCTATGTTCGCAACCTATCCGAACACTCGACGACTACACGCCCGTTACCCTACGAGTCTTCTTGAAAAAGTACGGCGTTCTACCGTCCCATGTGACACTGTTTCACATCAACCAAATCTCAAGTTCCACCTACGATAACGCGAATCGCTACGAGGTCATCAAGCTGGGGAACGATATTTACGCTGTAAACGTTACCTACGGTTATATGGAGCCAACCGATATTCGAGGCGCTCTCAAAGACTTGCAACGGCGAGGTAAAATCAATATTGCGGCGGATCGCTGGATTGTCGAGGTCGGCGAGGAAGAGATTATCAGCCAACCCGATCTACCTTTGTTTCAAGCCATACGCGTTGATCTGTTGCGATGGGTGCTTAGATTGTCTGCCCCAGCTCACAAGTACTATGGTCTAACTTACGATGCAGGTGTTTCCAAGGAACTGATACCGATCGTATTCGGACGCAATGGCGTTCGAATCCGATTGCCCGAACTCGAAGTTACCTCGGACGAAAAACCGCAACCAGACCTTTCGATTTCATGAACGGGCGGGCACTAGTGCCAATGCCTGAATTTGTAAGTTATGTCGCTGCCCACTCACTTTAAATCGGTCGAGGCGTTAGCTTCGCTGGGTCCACGATTGCATGCTTGATACGCTGACGCTTCCAGGTGTAAGTGATATGAACAAGTCCATCGCTGGTCTGCACGATGGCGGGGTAGCTGTATTCGCCTGGATCGGTTTCAAGATCCAGGGCGGCCTGCCAGCTGTTCCCATCCTTCGAGATGGCGAGGTTAAGAGGCGAACGGCCTTTGGCTGTGTGGTTGTAAATAAGTAAGTGGCGTCCATCCTTGAGCGTCACGGCATCGGTGCCTGAACTCGGGTTAGGTAATTCCGTTAGCGAGATCGCGCCCCAGGTTGAGCCAGCATTGTCGGATGTGATCTTGAATACTTTGCCTTGTCGGGTACGCCCAAGCGCCATGAGCTTGTCGCCACCAAGGAAGAGGACACTTGGCTGGATCGCTTGGATAGCGACACCGTCATGGAGCAAATCGGTCCGTTCCCAGGTACGCCCCAGGTCACGTGTGCGTTCAAAGTAGATGGCCCACTTGCTCGGTTTCTCATCTGTCTCATTGCTAGTGGGGCAAAGGATTTCACCGTTTGCGAGCTGAACCGGTTTGTTCTTGATGGGACCAAAAATCCCCTCCGGCAAACGTCTTGGTTGTTCCCAAGTTTTTCCGCCATCGGTGGATGTCGTGAGCATACCCCACCATGTCTGTGGATCCGGACCGGCCTTGTAGAAGAGCATGAGCGGTCCATTGTTTGGCTGAAAAAGCACAGGATTCCAAGTCGGATGACGCAACACCGCACCGTCTGCTTTTCGATACTGTATGCCGTTTGCGACTTCAACTGGCACGGTCCACACACCCTCCTCCCTACGAGAAACCCAAATGCCGACGTCGGGATGCTTCTCGTACGTACCACCAAACCAAGCGGCGACCAACCCACCACCTTTCGGCTCGACAATCGTGGAAGCGTGGCACGACGGAAAAGGCGCCGATTCATAAATGAACTCGGATTTTAGCATCCCAGGTGACTCAGCCGAGACACTGCGCGTAGAACTCGACAGCAGAACGAACACCAGAAACCAATTGAATCGCATCGAGAATGCTCCAATGAGAGGCAAAACTAAATTAGTAAGGTTCGATCGCTTAGATCACGAAATTCACCAGGATCGAAATGGGAAAGGCTTATCTTAACCTACATGGATGAACAGGATTTACAGGATAGGGCATTCGATCCTGTCCATCCTGTTTATCGATGTTCTTTTTCACTCGTTCCCAAGCTCCAGCTTGGGAACGCACACTCAGGAAGCTCTGCTTCCCGTACCTGCAATGGGCCACCGGCCCAAGTCCAGTTTTCGGAGCCTAGGAAATCAGCGTGTGACAATCCATTCTATATTGAAACGTGTTGAGACTATTTTGTTATCACCTTCGTAGAGGCAAAGGATTGTACCGTCAGCTAGAACAGCAAGATCCGAGTAAGCGCTCGGGCCAGGTTCAAGTGTCTTGCTGATTGGCCAGGTTTTTCCGTAATCGCGACTCAGTTTGATAGAGAGGTTCTCGCGCTTGCCACGTCCAGCAGGAATCTCCTTGCCATCCTTATCTCGCCCAAGACTATGCGGATTCGAAAAGATCAACATGCCAGAAGCGGACGGATGAGCAATTATGCTCGCCATGCAAATCGGCTCCCAAAGCTGTTCGTGAAAGACTGGCGTGCTCCAGTTGCGAGCGCCATCCGGACTGTACGAGATCAACTTGCGATTTGGTTTCGAGACACTGCGCGACACCAACATGACACGGCCGTCTGACAATTCAGCAAGAATCGTTTCGTTTGGATCCCCGAACTCACCTTCATTCGGAACGGCAAGATCGCCAGCTTGCCAAGTCTTGCCGTGGTCGTCACTGGTAATCGTTCCCGCAGCGGAAGGATGGTGATCCCCCAGTTTCCCATAGGCAAGCCAAATGGGGACGACGAGACGTCCATTCTTGAGCTGAATGCCATGTCCAGGGCCAGTAGCAATCACTTTCCAGTCGTATTTCGCCCTAAACGGTTCGAATGCGTTGGTAATCTCAATGGGTTTGCTCCATGAGAGTCCGTCATCGGTGCTGCGCATCGAGAAGCATCGCGCATAATTGATACAGTACAAAAACTCGATCGCACCTGTTTCTCGATCGACGATAGCAACTGGATTGTTGACGGTTTGCTCACGTTCACCGCCCTCTTTTTTTTGGGGGTTCCCCTCAATACGTGAACCATCATGAGCAATGTTCTGCGGGGCATTCCACGTCTTGCCGCCATCGGTAGAACGACGCAGATGGACCTCAATCTCGCCCCAGTCCGATTTGCTATTCTTTCTCGCTTCGCAATACGCGAGCACAGTTCCTTTGGTCGTCGCGACGATGCCCGGTATGCGATACAAAGCAATACCGTTCATACCTGCCGGAAAGACCTCCGTTGAGTCCATGAACGATTGTGCGCAGACGAAGTGTTGGCAGAGGATGCATAGCAGTGAGGTGAGAATGGTTTTCATTTTTCTAGTCCACTAGTCCGGGTACGGAAATTCATTCTGTGCATCCTGTCTATCGATGTAAATTTGCTATTTAAATCATCAGCGTGTAGTTAGTAACGGATAGTCAATAGCCCAAACCGCAGGCGAGCGAACTCCCGGTCGGACTTCGCCCGTCGGCATTACAAACCGATGGTTCCATAAAGTCATCGTGGTGGTTACATGCGCCACAGGCATTTCTCCGTTCGATTTCCAAATTCCAGTAGTAGTATTGTAATCCAATATGCTCTTCGGGAATCCCGGATGTCGCTCCGGTGGTTTAAAATCAACGAGTGAACCATCATCGCCGCCGAGAATGAGAAATCGTGATTGCCCAAAGGCTGGCGCCGGCGAAGGAGCAGCAACCGAAGGACGCGGCAGGTCAGCGATGCGGGTCCATCCCTGACCAGGTTGGTATCGATAAGCGTCGGTCAGATAACGTCGAACCGGTTTGCCATTCGCGTCACTCGCTAAATCAGCACCGCCTACGAGAAAGAATGACCTGTCCTGTACCGCAGCGACAGCCAGCATCCGCGCCGGTCCCGGCCAGGCTTCAAGCTCTTGCCAACTCGGATGATTTGAATCCAGATCCAGCGACCAAAATGTCTTGAGCGTACTCGTCGAACTCGGCGTTTCGATACCACCAGCCACCAATATCGTATTGCCAAGCATTGCACCACAGAAATTCGCGCACGGTTTTGGCAGCGAAGGAAGGGGTGACGTTTTTACCTCGCCATTCCCCCACGACATGACAAAGGCATCTACGTAATGTCTCGTTGTATCGCTTCCGCCGATGCAGACAACACCATCTTTGGTGTTAACCGAGACACCGTAGCCGAGCGGTCTTGGAAGTTTACCAACAGCTTTCCATTCACCATCAGGTCGTTCCAGGACGAAGACAGAGTCGTACCAGACCTTAGCACCTCCTTGCCATGGTTTCTGGTCAGGAAAGTTTGCTCCGCCAGCCACGAGCAATACTCCGTTGTGAGTGCCGACGAATGGACCCGCAAAACCATTAGGATCTGGCAGCGAAGGCAACTCGCTCCAGTTCATGGCATCGTCCGCAGTACAGTAGGATGCAATTGAGATCGCGATGGAGAATGTACACAGAATCCATGTACGAGGTGCATGACATTTTATTTTTCGAAAATCTATCTTTGCAATGTTGAACCCCAATGCCATTCTCCTTTTGCGTTATCGTGAACCGGTGGGCGCTAGCCCCGGGCTACTGGCTTTAGCACCGCAGGTGCCCTTTTAATCCAGTCATAGACACCGGTTGTTTCTAGGTTGGCTTCCAGAGCAGCAATCTGCACTGGCGTTGGGTATTGGAGCGGTAATCGTGCTGGCCCGCAATCAATCCCAACCTGACTCATAAACCACTTGAACGTCGCGGTTGGAAAGGGACTGCCCGCGACGAGAACGTTAATCATCCGCACGGACAACGCTTGCAACTCAGCAGCCTTCGGTAGATCGCCGCGATCGTAGGCCACAGTCAGAGCCTGATAAATGGGAGCGGCGAAGTTATACGTGCTACCGACGGCACCACGAACTCCGAAACCCAGCGAGGTTAACAGCATTTCGTCTCGCCCGAAGAGGATATCGAAGCGGCCGTTTTCGAGTTGAATACAACGCGTACAATCCTCAATGTCTTCAAAGGTATATTTGACCCCCGCGAGATTTGGAATTCGCTTGGATGCTAACCTAAGGTACTCACTCACTTGCAAAGTTACGCCGGTCATCGATGGAATCTGATGGTAATAGAACGGCAGCTGCGGAGCAGCACATGCGACTTGTACGCACCAATCGACAAGCCCCGCTACGCCATTCGGTCTGAAAAAGAACGGGGCAAGATAAGAAGTGCTGTCAGCACCGATCGATGCAGCGTGAGCGGCAAGCGTCCGACAATCGGCAAGCGACGCGTGACCGACGTGAACGATGACGCGCAGACCCTTGGGTGAAACCGCCATCCACCGCTCAGCAATTTTCTGTCGCTCGTCGATCGTTAGCGACATGCCCTCCCCCGTCGTTCCACAGATGAAAGCTCCTACCACGCCATTGCTATGTAACCAGTTCGCATAACTTTTGATCACATCTAGATTCACTGATCGGTCGGACCGCATGGGGGTAAAGGGGGCAGCGATGAGTCCTTCTGTTTTTTGGATAATCATTGTCTTTGCTATTATAACCGTTCAATGCTGCAATGAGTCTAGCAATTCCTTGCCTAGGCGACTCAATTGCTCATCCGTAAAGAATCCTGCTCCGCCATGCTTCCCTCCGTGAACAACTTCCAACTTCACTGGCAAGCCTACTTTCTTGTATGCTCCTTCAAGTTCGTACGATTGATTGATCGGCATCTGCGGATCTTGATCGCCATGATACAACCATAACGGCGGATCACGCGAATCGATGTGTACCACCGGACTTGCCAATCGCGCAAGCGTCGGCTGTTGATCAGGCTGTCCACCGAGAAACAATTCGAGAGCCGGTACACGCATACCGAGCCCAAATGGCGTCGATTGCGAAAGGATGGTTTGAATATTGCCAGCACCATAAAACGACACAACTGCTTGCACGCTCGAAGAGATATTTTCAGCAACCCTAGGATTGCCGCTTAGCTCAGACACACCGTCTGAAACAGCGGCCAAGACCGCAAGATGTCCTCCAGCAGACGAGCCCGCAAGGACGAAACGGTTTGCGTCGACACCAAAACGGTCCGCGTTGGCTCGCAAGAATCGGATCGCTGATTTGATATCGTGAATTTGAGCAGGAAACTTTGCGACAGGTGAAAGTCGGTAGTCGACGCTCGCAATGGCAAAACCTTGCTCACGGAGCTTGACGATTGGAACGCCGGATTTGGTGCCCGATCGCCACGCACCACCATGGACCCACACGATCAACGGTCGCTTCTGCACACGCTGTGTGGGCTCGTAAAAATCAAGTCGCAATGCAACGTCACCCATCGAACCGTAAACGACATCGCTCAGCGTAGGTTCATCGGCTATTGCGATAGATGCCAAAAAAAAAGCTGCGAAAGGCACAGTCAACAACGTCATTGCCATCGCACTTCGAGCAAAGTGAGTCGCTAAGCATCGGAGGAGAAATAAGTGTCGCCTTTCGCTCCGCGAAAGTAGCGTTTTTACATTCTTTCGCGGAGCGAAAGACGACAATACACGATCGCACGATGCTAAGTGCGGCACATGCGTTAAAATGGAGATCATCGTTTTCTACTCTGCGTTTTCGGCGAGCAGCTTTTAGCGGCATCACCATGGTATCACCATTATCGATCGACGAAGAATTCAATATACGTTTTTCTCTTTCAGAATCAACTAAGTAATGGACAAAATAAACCGCCAAATCACCCTTGCCAGTCGACCGATTGGTTGGCCCAAGGAATCGGACTTCAAACTTATCGAATCACCGATTCCGGTTCCCGGACCCAGTCAAGTCTTGATCCGAACGCTCTTTCTCTCAGTGGATCCGTACATGCGCGGTCGTATGAACGACCGCGCTTCGTATGCTGATCCCGTAAAACTGGGCGCGGTGATGACCGGCGGCGCCGTGGGGCAAGTTGTGCACTCGAATCTCGCTAAGTTTCCAAACGGTTCCTATGTCCAAGGGATGTTAGGGTGGCAGGATTTTGTCATGAGTGACGGCTCTGATCTTCATCGCGTTAACCGTGAACTTGCCCCGCTCTCAGCTTATCTCGGTGTGCTTGGAATGCCCGGATTGACCGCGTTTTTTGGTCTCTTGGACATTGGCCAACCTAAGCCCGGAGAAACAGTGCTCATCTCCGGCGCGGCAGGGGCCGTAGGTTCTATCGCTGGCCAGATCGCAAAGTTACAAGGCTGTCGCGTGATAGGGGTAGCTGGCACAGACGAAAAAGTACGATTTCTAATCGACAAACTGGGCTTCGATGCTGCGTTTAACTATCGCAGCGAAACCAATTACTTTGCAAAGCTGAAAGAACTCTGTCCGCAAGGCATCGATGTCTATTTCGATAACGTCGGCGGCGAACTCACCGATGCGGCCCTTCACTATCTCAATGTTCATGCTCGCATTTGCGTATGTGGTCAAATCTCCCAGTACAATCTAACGGAACCCGAGCTCGGTCCGCGGCTCCTATGGAAACTGATCGAGAAACGAGCCAAAGTCCAGGGATTCCTCGTCATGGACTACGCGCCACGTTTCAGAGAAGGCTTCACGCAACTGGCCGAATGGCTTGGAACAGGCGAACTGCAGCATCGCGAGAGTATTATCGACGGATTAGAGAATGCTCCAAAAGCATTTCTGGGAATGCTCCATGGTGAAAACATTGGCAAGCAGATCGTTCGCGTGTCGCAACCTGAAACGGGAGCAAGTAGCTTCTTGTGACTAGAGCAGTAGGCTGGGCTGTTAAAAATTAGGGGAACAAAAACTGCTTATCAAAAAGTCGTGTCAATACCGAATTTTTAATACCCAAAGCTATTCCCCAACTCGTTCTAAATGGGTAAGGTCAAGCGGAAAGGCGGCGCACCTTGATTTTTGCTTCGGGATCTGTTCGGCCCAGGCAGCCATGCTACATCATATTCGTTCAAAAGCTTTTTAATTTTTATGGTTCGATCGAATATGTTTCCGTTTGATTTGATTCATGCGGATACCAAAACCATGGCTCGACGAGGTCGATTGCAATTGCCACATGGCGTTGTAGAAACGCCCGCGTTCATGCCCGTCGGGACGCAGGGGACTGTCAAGGGCTTGACTATCGATCAAGTTGCCAACACCGGCGCTACGATTCTACTTGGTAACACCTACCATTTGTCGTTGCGGCCCAGCAGTGAGCTGATAGCGGAGCTCGGTGGCTTGCATCGATTCATGGGCTGGGACAAACCTATCTTGACCGACAGCGGTGGTTTCCAAATTTTTTCACTCGGAGACATGAACAAAGTCACTGAGGATGGTGCAACATTCAAGTCGCACTTGGATGGTTCGACGATTCACTTGCGTCCTGAAGATTCGATGCTCATACAGGAAAAGTTAGGTAGCGACATTGCGATGGTTTTGGACCAAGTGATTGCGTTACCCGCAACCGACGAAGCCGTAAAGAATGCCAGTGATCGCAGCGTCCGTTGGGCACGGCGGTGCAAGGATGCTGCTATACGAATGGATCAGGCTAAATTCGCAATCGTTCAAGGTGGCCTCAACCCAGAGTTGCGCATCCAATGCGCTGA
This sequence comes from Pirellula staleyi DSM 6068, assembly GCA_945900945.1. Taxonomy (GTDB): domain Bacteria; phylum Planctomycetota; class Planctomycetia; order Pirellulales; family Pirellulaceae; genus JBKCUI01. The sequence goes on along the minus strand of CAMDKL010000058.1, from coordinate 2,845 downwards.
GCAACTCATCGGAATTGGGTTTGATGGCTACGCGGTGGGAGGTTTGAGCGTCGGTGAGCCTCCGGCCGAGATGTACCGGATTCTAGATGAGATTTGCCCTGTTCTGCCAAACGATCAGCCTCGCTATTTGATGGGCGTTGGTCGGCCCATCGATCTGGTCGAGGGGATCGCACGCGGGATCGACATGTTTGACTGCGTGATGCCGACTCGCAACGGACGCAATGCGTCAGCGTTTACCGCCGAAGGCCCGCTGAAGATGCGGAATCTTTGCCATGCAAGAGATGACTCACCGATCGAAACGGATTGCCCTTGTTTGGCTTGTAGGCATAGCCGAGCCTACATACGGCACTTATTCCAAGCGGACGAGATGCTCGGTCCAATGTTATTGTCTATTCACAATTTGACTTTCTATCAACGGCTCATGGGTTGGGCGAGGCAAGCGATAGAAGAAGATCGATATACTGAGTTTTTGATTGAGCAGCGAAGAAAACTGGCTTCCAGTGAGAAATGTCATGAAGCGTAGAACTTTATTAGGTTGTGGAGTTAGTGCGTTTATAACGAGGCCGGTGTTTGCGATGTTGAATGGCGACAAGTTGGATGAGGCGGCGAGCGTCCTTGCGAGCGCTGTAGCAAGTGGGCAAGTTCGCGCAGCGGTCATCTATGCTCGTCTTGGAAAATGGATACTCCATCGTGCATTCGGTGAGGCCAAATCCGTTGACTCGTCTTTCCTGTTAGGCTCGATCTCCAAGCCGATTGCGATTGCCGCTTTGATGACGTTGTTCGATCAAGGAAAATTCGATCTGGATGACACTGTAAAAAGGTACATACCGGAATTCAATGGTTACGCCAAGGACCGGGTTACGATTAGGCATTTACTAACCCATGTTTCTGGGCTTCCTGACCAGTTGCCGGAAAACTCGCTTTTGCGAATGTGTCATGCTCCTTTTTCAGAATTCGTCAAAGCGGCCATTCGTGTCCCTTTGCATTTTGAGCCTGGAACTCAATACGAATACTCAAGTATGGCCATTGTACTTGCGATCGAAATCGCTCAGCGAATTTCGGGGGTCGAGTTCAAGGAGTTTATTGATAAGACCGTTCTTCAGCCGCTTGAGATGCATCACTCGGCATTTGGAATGGGAAGATTGAAGGCCGAGGAGACGATGGCATGTCAAGTGGAATTCGGAGCAGTCGAATCGGGTGGCGGATCGCCTGATTCTCGAGATTGGGATTGGAATAGTTCCTACTGGCGAGGCCTAGGTGCACCATGGGGCGGTGCTCATGCGTCAGCATCGGACATCGGACTCTTTCTCGAAGAATTCATGCAGCCCACGGGCAAGATCTTTCGTCCCGACGTCGCCAAACTAATGATTCGCAATCACAACCCGGTGGGGCTAGAGTCACGCGGTCTAGGATTGGATGTAGGTATGAGTACAATCTGTCCCAGCGGTTCGGACAAGACCTTCGGCCACACGGGCTCCACCGGTACGATCGCTTGGGCGGACCCCGAGCGAGATCGAGTTTGCGTGGTACTAACAACATTGCCCGCTGGCACGCTTAAAAACCACCCCCGCCAACTCGCGTCCGATCGCATTTCTGCAATCGAAAAATAACTTAGCATCGTACGGAAAACAAGTGTCCCAACGTGGCGGATGCTGCTAGCATCCGAGCCGACGGTGGCAGCGTCGGCCACGACAGTAATTTTCCGCACGATGCTTATTTCCATTTGAGCAAAAACAATCAAATACTGTACGCAAATTTGCTATCAGCAATGGAGGGGACATTCAGAATTCGCTTCGAAAGTATTTTCTGTTTTTCTAAAAATGATGTCGCACTTTTGCAAATGCATGTGGCATTGTTCGAACGAAACACACGTAGAAAACACGACCCGTAAATACGCAGGAAATTTTTAAATTGCTAGTTGGAAGCCATTGCGTTCAGAATCCTCATGGCTTCTATTTCGATCACTTGTAGATCACTTGCCCTCAATTGTTCCTGCATTACGCTCGCAGTTTGGAATTGTTGATCAAGGTTCGATTCTTGCACTTCTCTCTCTTGCGCAATAGCGTCTTGCGTTTGGTTTCTCTAGCCAGCCGAAAACTGAAACGCACTGCATTCCGGCAAGCTCTCATCGAAAATTCTAGCTCTCGATTTCGAAATAATCGATCCATCGTACATCATCGAGCATTGCTCGAATCCTTGGAACCTCGTCATCTGATGGCATCCGTACCATTCGCAATGGACGATCCAATATACACAACGCCAATTAGCACCGATCTTGTAATATCGAGCACTTCTCAAGGAATAGTCAACAACGATTTCGAGATCGACAGCGTGGCCTTAGTTGCCTCTGTTGTGGCCAGCCCAGCCCATGGGTCCATCGTTTCCTTTAACTCCAATGGAACGTTTACTTATCGGCCAACCACGGGCTACATTAGTCCAGACATTTTTGCATACCAAGTCTCGAACGGCTCGTTCGACAGCAATATCGAAACGGTTTCCCTCCAAGTTGGCCAAAGTTTCGGACCTCGTACCAACCTCGATGAGATTCCACTATCCAATGCGAATTTCACCGGCGCAAATATGCTCACCCAACCGTTAACGCTGGGCCAGCAGCTAGTCTTATAACGGCAACCGGACAATAAAAACGTACCAACGAACCCACAGCAGTTCGAAAAATGCTAGCGAACCAATGGATGTGTCCGCAACGCTAAATGTCGTTTCCAATCGTGGATTTTCATATCGCTAGCGTTTTGCGAATTGCTTTAGCGCCCTACCAAGGATGCAAGTCGCCTCCGTTTTTGATGGAGGGCCCTATTTACTCAGCATGCATTCATGAAATCATTGA
>CAMDKL010000057.1 GCA_945900945.1 Pirellula staleyi DSM 6068 | reverse complement strand
GCAATCGCGAATAAGCAGATGATCCGTACCGTGAATCGTGATCCACCGATTATGCGAATCCCAAATGCTCGCACCCATGACGCCGCTGCCTCGCATTGTGTCCCGAACGAGATGGAAATGGATTGCATATTTGCCCAGTACGCCATCTTTACCCAAATGCCGAAACTCCGCGTAGCTGATGCCACCGGACGATCCGTGGTGATACATCGTATGCCCCCGCACACCCGACGGATCAGTCGATTCGATGACTATGTTCCGCGAGAGATTCGCAACCTCACAACGCATTTGTCCCTCTGCACAATGCACTTTGTTGAGGGGACGATCCAGCGAAAGGGTCGAATCACCGATGCCAGTGATTATTCGTTCCTCAGTGCCAACCGGCTTGGGTCTACCGCCTGTCTTGCGAAAACTGCTACCCGTTTCAGGCCCACCTAATACGCTTGTTGTAATGATGATTCGATCGCCAACACGCCAGTCGGTTGTCGGTTGCTCAATTGCCACCTGCGAATCACCGACCTTGGCAGGCCTCGCAAGTTTTAGCCAAGTTCTCTTCATAGAAGCGCCATGCACATCCCAGCGTCCTCCACACGCCAAAATCGCGGGCAATGTTTCCGAATTTGTGCCTTTAAAATGTCGTAAGCGAATGGTCGCATTCACACCGGCGGGAATAGGCGACTCGGGCGTTCCCATTTCCAACACGGCAAGAGAACCGACTGACGGCGATGCGTGGTCCGCTTCATGGCAGTCAAAACCATCCTCGGTAGTGGTTTCGCCGGACTCTATTTTAATTAGCCCGACATCCATTAATGTCGACTTCTCTCGCGAAAAAGTGAGAGTACCCGCAATGTGCACCATACGCAGTGCAGTATCCGAATGGACATCATAGGTGACCGTGTGCCCCGTACGAACCTGAACAAAATCGCCCGCTTGCGGCTGGCGTCTTTCGACCCAAGTTTCTGCATCGGACCATTTGCCACTGCTCGCTGTTCGCGCCTGAAAAACAACAGTTTCGGAACCGAGTGCCGCAGTGGTGAACATTGCAGTGTTGAATAGCAGTGCGCAAAGTAAGGCTAGAAGATTTTTCAAAACGATATTCCTATCCCGGTTCGTTCAAGTGAAAGTGGTTAGAGGCGTGCAAGTTGAAGGCCGAGTTGATCTACTTGGCGACCCCGATTTGGACGCCCAGGATGATATCCTCGACCTTGCGAATCGTAACGATCGATCCTTCCTTAAGGGTTTTCAAAGCATCAGCATTTGAGGGTTGGTACCTACCGCCGTCGATGCTTTCGACAATTGGAACGTCGTCAGGGACTCGCCAAGCGATTAGCCTGACATATTCGTTGTCTGCCCTATACGAAACACCCTTGCCATGAATTCGGAGAATGCTGTTTTCGAACGACACAAACGTACCTCGGACAGGCCCTCTTGTTTGTCCGATGTAGCGCTCCATCCTGCGCCGCGGCTCACCGATCTCGATCACCTCGATGATGTCGACATCGTATTCGCTACGGGCGGTGAGTAGCGTGCCTGGCTTGACGGTTTTCAAAACCTCACCAACGATGCCAGCAACCTTAAGGTCTCCACCATTGATGCTCTCGAGGGCCGGAATGTTTGGATCAATCGCAAGCAAAACGTCGCCCGTCCGTTCCTGGACGAAACCCGTTGGAGCAGCGGCGGCAAGAAGCTTCAACTGGCCATCACGATAGGAAACAAACGTGCCGCAAACGCGATGGTCCAAACCGAAATGGATCTCGCTCTTTTCGACGTTCACGCGAACGACAGTTCCCGGGATGACGCGCCTCAAGGATTTGACGTTGCCTTCCAAATTTGCACCGCTTAATGCGTCGACGGTGCCAACACGTTTCGAACCGGGGCCGTTCTCGTTGTTCTGAAATGTTTGAAACTTCTCGCCGACGTTTTCGTAAACGACGAGGCCGGCTTTGCCTTTGATCGTGAGCCTGCCATCCCTAAACGAGACAAACGTGCCGCTGCCCGATTTGATCGCTTTCGGTCCGTCAGCCGCAATCAGTGTATGTCGGTCGAGGCTCAGCAAAGTGATCGCTCCAAGCGCGATGCCAATGCTGACGACGAGGGAGAAGTGGGCCTTCATGAAATGCATTGCGAACATCCTTCGATAGAAAATGCAGTTGGAATTGGCAGTTACTTTATTGCAAACTTGAGCCATTGGCGCTGGCCCGGATTATTCACAGGGGATTTATTGATCAGCCGAAAGGCGCTAGCCTCCGGTTATGGCGGCGAGTTACTTCTTCGGATTGCCGATCTGGATGAGAGTGATGTTGTCGTCACCTTCACCATGAACAGCCAGAAGCGTTCCTTCTTTGACGTCACCCAAGACCTTGTTGGCAGTGCCAATCAGTATATAGTCGCCACCATCGACGCTTTGATGGACAGGGACATCGTCGCGGAATCTGTTGTAATGGAGATTGTTCCCGTATTTTTTGGTGAAACTCGATGGGAGTTCTTTTCCGAGCATTAACAGGCGGTCATTCTTGAATGACACGAACGTGCCCCGGACTACCTCGACTCTCGCCCCAATGCGGATGAAGCCTCGTTTGTCGCCGACCATCATATACCTGCCTGCCCTAACTTGGTTCAAGGCGCTAGTGCCGTCTTCCACGATTTTGTAATCACCAGCGTTAGGCTCGAAAACAAAGGTCTTGGTCTTCTCAGCAATGTTCCGCCATACGATGAGTTCTCCAGAATTGCTCTCGAGTGTCAGTTCGCCGTTCTTGAACGACACAAACCTGCCAAAACCGAACTTTTCTTTTTGATCGACCTTCTCCTTCTGCCCTACCGCCTTGTTGGGCACGCCGAGTTGGATAAGGTTAACCCTGTCGTTTTTTCCGCGCAAGGTGACAATCGTTCCTTCCTTGACAGAACTCAAGGCTTCCGCCGTGCCTATCGGTTGAAACGCACTACCGTCAACGCTTTCGAAAACGGGAGTCTTTGGATCGATCTGAGGACTCAAGGTGGTGCCATATTTTTTGGTAAAACTCGGCCCAAGTTCCTCCTCGCGACCAATCAGCGTGAGCTTACCATCCTTGTAAGATACAAATGTTCCATGGGTTTGTTCATCCACCCCAAAGTAGATTTCAGTTTTTTCTACATTCACACGTACCGCCATACCGGGTGTGAGTTTGCTCAAGGCTTCGACAGTGCCCACCTTTTTTGCTTCGCTTCCGTCGTCAGGTCTTTGGAATGTCTTGTAGTTCTCGACAATGCTAGCCCAAATCAAGACTCCGCCTCCACCTCGAAGCGTGAGCGTGCCATCCTTGTACGACACGAATTCACCGGCCCCACTTTGTTTCATTTGAGTGGCTTTTACTGCTTTGGGTTCATCAGCCGAAACTAAATGCCCCGGCACGATCCCGGCAAACCCAGTAAAAACATAGGTTCCTATAAAGAAACAACTTACGATTGCGTTTCGAGACGCAAAGGGTTTCAAAAAAAGCATAACAGACGACCTCGGTTTAGGTGTTTAAATAACTCAGCAATCACAGTGAACGGTTCAATCTGATGCTACTAGCTTGGTCATATTGGTAGTGACACAAGCGTGTTTCTAATCTTGCTCGCGGTGCATGCAAACCGCGCCATTGAGAGTTTGAGAACTGATTATTTTTTTCTCGGTGTGCCCATATCGATCCGAGTAATATTGTCGTCCCCCTCTGAGTGGACGGTAAGGATCGTCCCTTCTTCAACATTGCCCAATAACTTATTCGCAGTGCCAATCAACTTATACTCGCTGCCGTCGATGCTCTCGTAAAACGGGACATCGCCACGGAACTTATTGAACTGCATGTTGTTGCCGTATTTCTTGGTAAATGATTCACCAAGATTCTGACCGAGGATCAACAGTCGGTCATTTTTAAAGGAAACGAGGGTACCGGTTACTCGTCCCTTTTTCGCTCCCACGTGGATAACGATTTCGTCCTTGTTGATGCGCACACTTGTCCATGTACGGGGCTTGATTTGACCTAAGGCTTCGGACGAACTTTTCGGAGCATAAACGCCCGCCTCCTGATTCCATACCATAGTTTTGGCATGTTGAAGATTGTTCCAGTTCAACGGGATTCCAGCATTACTCTCGAGTGTTAGCGTACCGCCCTTGAACGACACGAACTCGCCCCATCCAGATTTTACCGCTTGACTGGATCCGTCCGCAGACCTCTCGGGAACCCTATCCGCTGAACTTTTTTTGCCCAGCTCGACGAACATGACTTTGTTGTCGATCAACTTAACAGCAATCATCGCGCCAGGTTCCCAAAGTTTAAACGCATCGCGGGCGGTGCCTTCCTTTGCGGCGCCGCGAATATGGCTAATCACCTTAGTTTCTTCTGCGATCTTCCATTCGTATTCCTTGGGCGACTCACTCCGCTCGTCTACCGCACCTACCTTCAGGATGCCGTCTTTGACAGATACGAATTTACCAATGATGGTTGACTCCTTCGACCCGGACTGTTCCGCTGCTGAAATAGTCGTTGCAACAAAAGTACAGGGTACCAGGCATGGTACAGCGACAAGCCCCAACACGAGACCGTATACGATGGCACCTTGCGGGGAGACAATTTCATAAAACGCATGGCAAATAACCGTTGCTTGAGAGTGTTGTTCGATCCTACCGCTCCCACGGACATCGTGGGAACTAGTCGTACTGGACCGAGCTTACTGACCACAGAAACTAACAAAGACGCATATTTGGCCGGATCATGCATTTGGATTTCAATCGCAAGTTCATCGGCGGCCATCTCTTGAGTCAAACCCAGTTTCCGCTCGCTGACCCAAGCCAGCGGGTGAAAGAAAAACACTGCGCGAATGACCGCAGCAACGAGGCTCCAAATTAGATCGCGTCGTACAACATGAGCGAGTTCATGGCTGATAACCAGCCGCTGTTCAGAAGCATTGAGCCGGCTCAATGTAATATTCGGCAACACAATCGCTGGCCGTAAAATACCGACGAGTAGTGGGCTTCCCTGACCTTTTGACTCGAACACGAGCGGGGGCGTTGAAAAACCAATCAACCTGGAGGATCTCTTTAGGACTTTTAGAAGTTGTTTGTTTTCGGTTAGTCGACAACCGCCCCTGAGCTGGCGGGCATTGCGACAAGCCAAGGCAAGCCGAGAAAATTGCCACAGGACTATTGCAATCCAAACTACAAAAGCAATCCAAATCGGTTGCACGATATTAAGTGATTGGTCCGTTAACAAATAAACACTCTCTGGTGGAATGGCATCATCCAACGAAAATACGTTTGCCATCGAAACTGTTGACTCCCCGGCTCGAAGCAAAGGAAGTTCGAGAGGCGCCTGCCATAGGAACGCCACCAAGAATTTAAGCATCACCATTCGCCAAAGCCAGCTCTGAAATCGAGCGGGAATGGACGGAACAATGAGAAGAAAGAACCATACCACCAGAGCCATCAATCCTCCCTGCCAACTGGCCCTCCACATCGCCGCCATCCAACTATCGAGCATGTTTTCAATGACGATCATTGGTCACCTTTCTTTCTGACCTGTTCGAGTTCCCGAACCAATTGCTTAAGATGCGCTAGATCCTGGTCAGATACAGGACCGCTTTCGGAGAGGTAAGCCACAAACGGAGATACGGATCCAGCTAGGGTTGTGTCGACAAACGTTTTAACCAGTCCTCGCAACAAATCGTCCTGTGGAACCTTTGGCGAATAATGAAACACACCTTTGGTTTGTCTGCGAGTCAGATACCCCTTTTTTCGAAGACGTTCCATGATCGTAAGAATCGTGGTACGAGCTTGCCCAGATGTCGCCGCAAAATATTCGGCAACATCACCGACTCTAGTGGGAGATCGGTCGGCAAGAAAACGCAAGATCTCAATCTCAGTTGAACCCAGGGGCAATTGACGTTGGTGCATGCTAAAGATCATCTACCGGTAGATAAAGTGACTATTCAAGTAGTCATTTGAACCTATGCCTACGCAGGTAGTCAATAGTCCTAGCCGAGATAGTTAGCTAAAGGATTCAAGAATAATCAGGCGAACGCTAAGCGAATTGCTCCAGAGCCCAAGGTCCCAATCTACGACGGATAACCAGTGCTCAACGCCTTTCGGCATCAACGGATGAAACACTTACCGTGGATAGATTCTTTTGCCCGTGACCAAAGTTGTGTTCCAAGTGGTAAACTCAACAAACCGGTGAAGTCAAAATACAGGGAATTAGAAAAATCATCGCGCCGCGATAGCATTCACGCGCGTTGTGAATCATTGGACTTTGACGCTCGCCGGGAATCGCTGTTAGCCATAGGCTTCCCATGCACATGTGGACATAGCCATAGCCTCCTTACCCAACGCCCAGCGCCGTCCACAAGTTGGTTCAAATCACTGTGGCGTTGGAGTCAGTCGATTAGACTACGCCTGCTAGATCGGTTAGCCTGAAGTGGCTAATTGTGGGGGAATCGTACTCCCCAAACTTTAGTGAAAACGGTCCCAAACCGGTTTAAGAACAAGCTATCGCATTCAGTCAGAACCCATCCATCGAAAACATCACCGAGCTCCTTCATCCGATACAGAGTCTGCCAGATGCCAACCGCTGAGCTCATTGAATCAGGATTCACGCTGGTAAATGCCGAACATCCATCAATGAGTTACGAGGGTGGAAACTTGATTCTAACGTACGTCGATTGGCGCGAACGTTCTGTCCGTGTGTGGGCTGTCCGTGTGCTTACTTTCGGGGAGCTGGCAGCCCTGCTTTTCGTTCAGCGCGAACGAAAGATTTCGCTCGTCAGCACTTCGACAACCATGTTTCGAAGACCGAAAGCATCTTCTTTAACCCGTTGCATGATCTCCTCGATTTCCGATCGATCGTTACGCTCCACATGCCTTCCGATAGCGTACGACAGCATCGTTTCGATCATGTGGCGAACAAAAAAATCACTGCGTGTTTCGATTAACAATCGTTTGAACTCCGAAAAGTCCGCGTACTTCTCACCGGAAGGAAACGTACCGGAAGGATCCACTTTAGGCGTCGGCTTGTCCCCCTTGAGCTTTCCGTATTGGTCACGAAAGCGTCCGATCGGATCGAAGTGTTCCAGTGCAAAGCCCATGGGATCGATCTTGCGATGGCATACGTTGCAGGTTGCGTCGGCTCTGTGCTTGTCAAGACGCTCCCGAATAGTGGTAGCGCCACTTACGTCGGATTCAATTGCGGGGACTTCGTCAGGCGGTGCTGGTGGTGGCGTGCCCAACATGTTCTCCATGACCCAAACGCCCCGAGTTACAGGGGATGTGTCCACTCCGTTAGCACTCGCGGTTAACACTCCTGCCATTCCAAGCACACCACCGCGTCGATTTCGATCGGTCAATAGAGCTTTTTGAAATCCATCGGCCAATTGCAACGTGTCTTTCTGTGGCAACTTGTAGAGCTTTGCCAGTTTCTTATCCACGAAGGTATAGTCGGAGTCGATGAAGTCGGTCACCGGACCGTTCGAATCCAGTAGATGGCGAAAAAAGTGCTTCGCTTCTTCTTTCATCGAAGTGGGTAAATCTTCGGAATAGTATTCATTTGCTGTTTGCCGAGGCGGAGGCAGAGAACCGATAACGCGCAGATTCAACCAACTATCAAGGAACCGTCGTACGAATTCGTCGGATCGAGGGTCCGCTAACATTCGGAGCACATGCTCCTTGAATAAGACAGGTTCCGCGAGCTGTCCAGCTGCGGCAGACTGCAACAATGCATCGTCGGGCGAAATTCCCCAGAGCGTGTACGAAAGCCTGGACGCAAGATCATAAGGTCTCAGCTTCGGCTCCTCCTCGGGCGTAAGTTCGCAAAGATAGAGAAAGGAAGGTGAGCAGAGGATCATTTTGATTGCATCCAAAGCCGCTTGGCGTTCAGAGGCTCTTTCCTCTATTCGCTTACGATAGATCTTTTCAATGCGAGATCGATCTGGATGTTGGATTGGCCGGCGGAAAGCGCGCTCCGCAAATGCACAAAGCTGTTCGATCGCATGCTCAGATTGAAAACCTTTCTGTCCAAAGATTGCGATCTCTTCCGCAGTGCCGTTTGGCTCTGGCAATGGTCCCCGAATCTTGACTTCATCAATCCGGATATGGGGCAATGCACCATCCGTCAGCAACTTGGCACGGCTCACGCCTGGGTCTTTCTCGACTTTCAGTTCCTCTTTGTATTTCTTATTGGTTTCGAGGACCGAAGCTCGCGACTCATAGGGTCCATTGGGGAAAATGAAACGGGGTGTCTGACCTTCTTCCAGCCAAACTCGAAATGGGATCCACTCCGCTTCTTTGTCTGGAACAACTGCTTGTCCAAGAATAGGCTCGATGGATTGCGGATAATGAATGTGACCTCGCTTGATATCGCCTGGTACAACGGCTAGCTGAAACGGTTCAGAAAAGTCGATCCGAAAGATCTTGGGATCGTAGTGCGTGTCGCGATGCATGGCTTGAGCATGCACTTCGATATCGTAGAGCCCTGACACGGGGACCCCCTGTAGAAAATCTTCGATGTGACCATATCCACCTTGCCGCGTATCGGTGTTGGGTTGTTCGTAAAGACAAAGGTATCGGTAATTGAAGACGGATTTGTGAGGACCCGAGAGCTCTTCGTATTGCACAAAGTGGCCTTGAAAATGCCAATCTTTAGGCGGTGTCTCTGGTTTGTTCAGTCGAAGTTCGACTAGACGATTGGCTGCACTAAAGTACTGATCCAGCAACGCGCCCGAAGTGATCATTTCGGAACCGATTCGATCTATGTTTCGGCTGACGGTCTCAGACGGAAACTCGGTCGTCAGCCCCAAAGTATCGACGCGACGCGAAAAGAGATTGGCTAACGTGTTTTCGTATTCCCGATTGGTCAGTCGACGCATCACCGTTCTGCCACCCGTGCTCTGAAGGCGACTCCGCGCGTCTCGCATGTCTGCACGAAGAAACTCTACGATCGCAATGCGCTGCTCAGTCGTTGGCTGATCCGAATCAGGTGGTGGCATCTGCCGCAAGGTGAGTTGATCAACGATCTCATCGGCCGTAATGAGATGTGCTTCCGAATCAAGCGGTAACCGCAACGAGTCGAATTCTCGTTCCCCCTGCGCATCTTGTTGATTGTGACAATCGATGCAATATGCCTTCAAGAACTTGGAAAGCGTCTCCGTCCGCTCTTCGCATGCAGCAAAGGAGCCCATCGATGCTAGCCACAGAAAGGTCGCAGTTGCAATCAAACTCTTCGAGTGAAGCAGCATGAGGCGTGCACCCAATGGTCGAAACCATGTGTTCATTCCAAGTGCGTTCCTATCAGGAGAATGGTCCGGTGCTGGTTCCGAACGAATTTGCCGGAATCCCGAACCGCTGAATGATGTCCAGGAACAAATTGCACAGTGGTACTCGCTCGGTCATGTGTTTGAACTCACCTCGTCCATAACCGCCTCCTGCCATGATGATTGGCAAATCATCGTTGGTATGAGAATTGGCGTCGGCGATACCACTGCCAAACAAAACTGCCGTTGAATCCAATAGCGACCCATCTCCGTCGTTGATCTCTGCAAGGCGCATCAAGAATTTGCTGAAGTGCTCGATTTGATAATGTTCCAGTTTAATTAGGTCATCGATTGCCTGTTGGTCATTGCCGTGGTGCGATAGACCGTGATAGGACTTGTCGATGCCTAAGTCTTGAGGCAAAAAGCTACCACCAATCTCAAGCGTTGCGACTCGCGTGGAGTCGGTCTGAAGGGCCAGTGCAATCATTTCGTAGAGCAATGGCAAATCATGAACCGTATTGCGATCTGCGGGCCGGTCCAGAGGAGCCTTGGGCTTCGGCTGATCGACCCACTGCGATTTCACTTGGAGTCGCTTTTCTACGTCTCGAACCGAGCAGAGGTACTGATCGAGCTTGGCGCTATCTTCGCGGTTGATTTGACTCGACAAGGTTCTCGCTTCGTCGACCATCGAGTCTAGAATCGAAGCTTGCAGGCCGTTAGCAATCTTTTGCTTTTCACGCTGACCCAAGGAGTCCTCAACAAAGAGCTTTTCAAAAAGAGCACCGGGACCTGTAATAGGAGCAACACGAATACCGGAACGAGTCCAGGCCAATTGACATCCACCATGAATGCCATCCTCGGACCCAACAGTGAGTGAAGCAAATCGGGTTTGACTACCAATCGCATCGGCAATGAATTGATCTACGGTAACGTTCCCATCGGGACGATTTTTTGCCTCGTGATGCAGTACGCCAGACAAAAACGTGTGGACGGCAAAGTGTCCACCTTTCAATCCGTGATTGAGGCCGCGGTACAGCGTTATCCGATCGCGTACCGGGTCCAGAGGCTCCAATAGCTTCGTTGTTTCAAACTCTTTGCCAACGGCTTCGGGAAATAACTGCTTACGTTGAAAGCCGAGTAGGTTGCCGATGGCTACAAAACGACGTGCGCTGACACCCGCACCTGGGGCGACATCGGCGACCGACCGCTTTCCGATGGCATCCTCAGCGAGGGAGGGCAAAGCGGGGACGGCCAGTGCTCCGGCAACAGACTTCAGCACAAATCGACGTCGAGAAAGGAACGGATGCATCGTTGAGGCTCCTGGCAATATCTAGGTTGGGGGATTCAGAACGAATCGATGTCGGCGGGAAAGGTTTAAGTGGATAGTTTTGCCCAATCCTAGTGTAGATCGTTTAGCCAAAAAAATCCAGACGAAGGATTGCCAATACCTCTGCCGGGTGCGTTCTGGGAGCTGCCCGAGCTAAAGTCTGCTGGGGCGAGCGGCTCGCTTTTGTCCTGGCATACAAAAACCGTATTACAGCCCACTTTACCAAAACTAACTATCGCGGTATGAACGGCCATTGCTGGCCGCCCCCCGCACAGATCCGTACGTGCGGAACTACCGCATACGGCTCTTACCTCGGATGTTGACGTTTCGAGAACCGCACGGTGGGATAAGGATGAAGGATTGTCGGCGTCGGTAGCCAGCGTTTACTTAGCTTCGAGAACTTATCCCATGTTAGGTTGCGTCCACGTTGGCTGCGTCGCCGCAGATCGTTGAGCCACATAGCTTGGAATTTCTTCCTCGACGTCTTGCGGTGGATCGTGAAATCGCCTCGACGAGTCTTGCCGCTGATGTGCGTAAAACCCAGAAAGTCAAATGTCGCAGGTGGGCCATCACCGCGTTTAGTGCGACGCTCTTCCGCGTATCGCCCGATAATGACTTCTCCTGTGGCATGGCGTTGTCACCAATCATTGATCCATAGGTCAGCACTTCTTCTGTGAACAGGTTGTTCGCCTAGTGAGTTGTAAACAAACTTATCAATGGCAGCATCACAATGTGAACGGCACCAATCAAAAGAAGTTTCATTTCTCTGACACTTCCAGTTCAGCAGCGAGCAGTGCACGAAGTTCTTTGACAATCGGCGCGTGACGAGGATCGTTTGCAAGGTTGGTGAACTCGTGTGGGTCGGAGTCGTGATCGTAAAGTTCAATACCGTTACGCCCTTCGTCCCATTCAGTACATCGCCACCGCTGTGTACGGATGCTGCGGCCCCAATACTCGGCTTTGGAACCACGGCGAGCCTGTGTCAATGCAAAGTCGTGCACCTTGGCGTCTTTGTCCTCGAGAACCAGTCGGAGGCTCTTGCCCTGCAAGTTATTCGGAAGCGGAAGGCCTGCCAAATCGCAGAGCGTCGGATAGACGTCGAGTAGCTCAACCAGACTTGCACTCCGCAATCCATTTTGTTTTGCGCTGGGGTCGAAAATCATAAATGGCACTCCTGCGCTTTCCTCGAAGAGGCTTCGTTTGTGCCATAGCCCATGCTCTCCCAAATGCCATCCATGGTCGCCCATGAAGACGACGATCGTATTCTTGTCGATTGAGAGCCGTTTCAAGGAGTCCAGCACGCGTCCCGCTTGGGCGTCCATAAAACTGACGGTCGCAAGGTAGCCGCGGATGGCAGCCCGACGTTGCTCCGGCGTCGTTGAGAGGGCATATCCCGGCACGGAGCCATTGCGGGCTGGAAGCGGTATGTCCGACTCGTCATCGGCTGGCTCGGTTGGCAAATTGATATCGTCAAACGGATAGAGGTCAAAATACTTTGCTGGTGCAACAAGAGGCAGATGCGGTCGATGAAAACCCACCGCAAGGAAAAAAGGTTTCGTGGGATCTCGCTGCTCCAACCACTCGACGGCAATTTTCGCAAAATTCCCATCGACCAGATCCTCGTCCGTTCCGGTGGATTCCGTCCAAGGAAGGCCCTTTTTTTCGGTAGTCTCAACGACGACAACGCTCTTGCGTTTTGGCGGATAAGGCCGTTCGTCTTTGAATGGTGTACCAAAATCCCAAGCGTTTGGGTCATCCATACTTTCATCACCCGAAGGCACGCCGAGATGAAATATTTTGCCACACCGCGCAGTCGCATAGCCATTTTTTCGAAAATAATGTGGAAGCGTCACGACACCGGGAATGTTAATGTACAGGTTGTCCGTATTGTTGGTGACTCCAGTGGTAATAGGACGCATGCCGGAGAGCATTGATGCACGAGACGGATTGCAATGAGGAAACTGGCAATAGGCGCGCTCGAAGAGTACACCTCGCTTAGCCAATGCATCCAGGTTTGGAGTCTTTGCAAGCTGATGACCGTAGCAACCAAGGGTTCTTGTCAGATCATCGGACATCAGCAACAAAATGTTTGGCGGTGTTGATTCCATAGCATGTGAATGCACCTTAAAAAAGCAGAACGCCAATAGAAAGCTTATCGCGAAGAATATTCTCATGATGGCTTGTAATCTCGCCAAAGCCATCGCAAGGTATCCGGGAAAATTGAGGCACCGTGTTTCGGATTGTGAGTTCCTTCGCCGTACTCGAACTTGTAGTCGTAACCCTTGAACGCAAGACTCTTGGCCATCATTTGGTTTGCTAATGGCCAGTTACCGTGTTGGTTGTCCAGGTCGTTTGCACCATCCTGCAAGAAAATGCGAATTGGCTTTTTCTCGGTCTTGCGAATAAGTGCTTCGTAATTGTGGCCGCCTCTTATGTTGGTAAAAGAGCCGATGTGACTAACTACTTTACGGAATTTGTCCGGACGCTCCCATGCCGCTGTAAAAGCGCAAATGCCGCCAGACGAATTTCCACAAATCGCCCAACCCTCTGGATCCGACGTGAGTTTCACTTTGCTGCTCACAGCGGGAATGATCTCCTCCAACAGAAAGCGAGTGTATTGATCAGATAGAGTGTCATATTCAAAACTGCGATTACCTGGTTTCTCTTTTGGATCTGTTTGACTTTTCAATCGACCAGGATTGATAAAGACTGCAACCGTAACCGGCATTTCTTTTTTGTGAATTAAGTTGTCGAACACGATCGGAGCACGTGTCGAACCAGTCTCGCTAACAACACCTCCGCCATCTTGAAAAACCATCAAGCAAACCGGGTTCTTCCTGTCGTATTGCGCCGGAACATAGATCCACCAATCTCTGGTTGTACCAGGAAAGACCTTGCTGTCACTCCACTCGAGCTTTTCGACATTCCCGACAGGAGTCCCTGGATGTCGGGAGACGGAATCTGGTCCGAGTACGTATTGATCATCGGGTGGAGCTGCGGAACTGATCGCAGTAATTAGATAGAGAGAGAAAAAGGAGAGCAGTCGCATGAGGGGTCAGGAACTTCTTGGGAAGGAAGAAAAATGGAGCTTACACTCAACGGTCTGATCGATTATCCTCGATCGCGAGGGGTTTTTGTACCATAGCAGCACAATCAGCTTAGAGCAGCTTAGAGTTTGGTTGTTTCGCTGCGTGCCTTGTGTCTCAACGCCTTAGTGAGTTTCTTCTTCGGTTCGCATCGTCGTCCTCGTGGATAAATCGGTCGTATCGACCTGGGTCGGGTATGTCTAGTTCCAGTTGAACCAGTTCTTTTTTTGGGCTGCACCGTCGTCGGTGATGGAAGCGACGCTTTGCGACGGGCTTGGACAACAAGCGATTCGACGTAAGCTGCGTCCACGGTTTTGTAATGCAACGCATCGCGCATGAGTTCCTGCCGAGCTTTGGATAGAGCGGGCAGCGAAATGCGTATCATCAGCGCCAACGAGTTGTCGCTGTAAAAAGACAACCCGTTCTTGTCGCTGACTGCGACCAGCGTGAAGTAAAGGAAGACGGCATCGCCAGACAGCTTGGACGCGAATTGACATTGAACGCGTCTGTCGACCCACGACCGATCACATTTGGGTAGGCGGCGAACGCGATCGGGGATGAGAACTTGTTTTTGAATCATGATGGTTGCTCCTTTTTTGGTTGAAGCAACGGTATCTGACTATCCGAAGAACCCGAATAGTTCACGGTCGACGGCTTGGGTGAAGGAGGCCATCGATACCGAGCGGT
Organism: Pirellula staleyi DSM 6068; assembly: GCA_945900945.1. Classification (GTDB taxonomy): domain Bacteria; phylum Planctomycetota; class Planctomycetia; order Pirellulales; family Pirellulaceae; genus JBKCUI01. The sequence goes on along the minus strand of CAMDKL010000057.1, from coordinate 20,052 downwards.
TTGATATTGGCGATCACGTTCACGGACTCGATGGACTGCATTTCTGCAAGCGTTTCCACAGTATTTGGCAGAGTTTCCACAGTATTTGGCAGAGTCGTGGAGCCTTCCAAAGTCCAATCGTCAGGAATCCACCAAAAGATCCGACAAGTCGCAGGGGTTGACTTACGTCGACATCGACACCTTCCTGGCGAGTTTCTAATTCATCCCAGACCTGGGTTAATCATCCCCGACGCAGATCGGCACCAGGACGCTGCGTCCCAACTACGCGATCATCGCGTCGTTTGCCTTCATCGACGCGCATTTGTGCTCAGGCATGCATAATTTCGCTGGCCATCGCCCAAAAACGGCAACCCTTGAATGAGCGAGTGTCCCGAGTATAATCAGCGAAAATCAAATTTCCTAACAGTTAACAGTCAGTAGTTCCATGCATCTATACGTTCCCGCCGACGGAGCGCAACAACGTGTGCACAGACGAGCGGACATCGCAAGCCGGCCAAAGCCCCCTACAACCAAAGCGAGAACCAAGTGAGCGCGCGCGCGAGATCGATCCTGCATACCCTTGAGAACAGCATGTTCATGTTTCCAGAACTGCCTGGACGCTGGGAGCTACCGACCTTCCCGGGCGTTCGAGCGCATGCCACCCCTCACGTGTCCCATCCGGTCGGCAATCTCGTCGGCGTATCCACCCTCACGGAAGAGAATGCTGATGCCGTCATCGAGCAGGTGCAGGACTTCTTCGCCAAGCGCCGTCACGCGGTCGGTTGGTGGCTCAATCCATCTTCCACGCCGGTCGATCTGGCCAGCAGGCTTGAAGCCGCTGGATTCTCGAGAGTGATCGAACAAGCCGGGCTGGCGCTGACCGACATGCAGCGCGACATCCGGTGCAACCCATCAGTGACCGTGCGACAGGCGACCAGCGCGGATCGAGATGACGTCATTCGCCTGTACACAGCCGGCTATCCCTTGCCCGAGCAGTTGGCCGCCGTTTACTGCGACGTGTTGCCGCTCGTCGAGTCCGGAAGTCACTATCTCGCGTTTCTGGACGGTGTCGAGGGTCCGGTGTCGGTCTCCAGCATGTTCTCGCGTCCAGACAGCACCATCGCAGTGATGCAAGGTGCGGCCACGCTTAACGAACACCGTGGCCACGGGATCTACACTGCGATGATGGCCAAACGGCTGGCGGAGGCCCGTAGCATGGGCAAAGACACGGCGGTGTTGCAAGGCGATCGAAAAACGTCTGCGCCGATCTGCGCTAAGCTCGGATTCAAGGAAGTGTGTAGCATCGACTTCTACGCGTGGGGCAACGTCTGAAGTCAGCTATTCTGCGCACCCCTCGCCCTGTACAAAAAGTCCGCTCTGACGTATTTTTGTCTGGTTTGTGACCTGCGTCAAGCAAATTGCGGCGTGGCGCACATTCGAGCGATGCCGCCAGCCAGGAATCGTCCGTTTCCCCTGGAGCATTACCCAGACTAGTATTGCCGAGTTCTCGTCGTGAAAAGTCCCGAATTTCCTGACGCAGAGCTGGGATTGATTTCTTTAGCAATTTCGTTTGTAAATGTATTGACAAGGCTAACTACAACGAACACAGTATCTGCAGCACGTTTTGGAACGATTGGCACAGAACTTCCGTTCAATCGAGATTGCGTCGTGCGAGCAGATAGCCTGTCACCTTAATCACGGAGTTTAGTTTTATGTCTAGGATTTCTCGCAAAAGGTATGCGTGGGCATCCAAGTTAGTTCAAAACAACTCCAGCAAACGAGCAAGCAGGCTTCGTACACTGGTTCTAGGCTTCGAGCAACTTGAGCTTCGGACGTTGTTGGCTGCGGACTTGGGATGGTCCCATCGCCCCATCGCCTACGAGTTCGTACCAAATGAGATCCTAGTCCAGTACCAGCCAGTTGCAAATGATTCTCAGCGTGGGATCGCGCGAGCAGCCACAAACGGCGATGTTGCGGAACAAATCTTTACGAAGACCATGCGGGCGTCTGGCATGGGGCAGATGGAACGGATCAAGCTTGGCAATGGTGTCTCCGTATCCCAAGCGCTCGCGGCTCTTGCAAACAATACATCTGTTGTCTATGCGGAACCCAATTACCTCTACAAACCTTCCGTTATCAGCAATGATACCTATTACACCAACGGCTCGCTGTGGGGCATGCATAGCTCTGACACGCCGTCGGCGGTCGGGCCGACGGGTACAACGAATGCTTTCGGCAGCCAAGCTGAAAGGGCATGGAATGATAACATCATCGGTAAGTCGAGCGTCTTCGTGGGAATCATTGACGAAGGTGTCCAAATCACTCACCCAGACTTGGCGAGCAATATTTGGGTCAATCCTTATGAAACCGCCGATGACGGAATCGACAACGACGGCAATGGGTTCATCGATGACGTCAATGGATGGGACTTTGTAAACAACGACAAAACCGTCTACGACGCTGGTGGTGACGCGCACGGCACCCATGTTGCAGGGACGATCGGTGGCGATGGCGGGAACGGCGCAGGCGTCGCAGGAGTGAACTGGGATGTGACGATGATTTCCACCAAGTTCCTCGGAACCAACGGGGGGAGCACGGCGAATGCGGTCAAGGCCTTGGATTACTTGACCGATCTCAAGACTCGGCACGGAATCAACATCGTGGCGACCAACAACTCTTGGGGTGGAGGTGGGTATTCTCAAACGCTGCACGATGCGATCATCCGCAGCGCGAAGAGCAACATCCTTTTCGTAGCCGCCGCCGGTAACTCCACTGCAAACAACGATACAACTGCTTCTTATCCTTCGAATTACAACACCACCTTCGCTACAACCACTGAGACCGCAGCATCTTACGATTCCGTGATCGCTGTGGCTGCGATCGACAGCGCAGGCGCCATCGCGAGTTTTTCGAGCTACGGTGCAACAACAGTCGATATCGGGGCCCCGGGCGTAGATATCAATTCCTCCGTCCCAACAAGCACCTATGCGAGTTACAACGGAACCTCGATGGCAACACCTCACGTCACGGGTGCCGTTGCCCTTTTTGCGTCGGTCCAAGCGGCCGGTTACAGTGCGGCGAGCATCAAGTCCGCAATCTTGAGCAGTGCGACGTCAACTTCATCACTCGCTGGAAAAACGGTTACTGGTGGACGGCTCAACGTCTACGGAGCCCTCCAGCAAGCGGCTTCTATCGTTCTCGATAGGAGCGCATATACCGCACCAGCGACTGCGAATGTTTTGGTGAACAATGCAGCAGACAATTTGAGTAGTACTGTCGCAGATACCATCCGAATCACAGTCCAAAGTACCAGTGAGCCCATTACCGAAACGATTACCCTTACTGAAACGGGGAGCAATACTGGTCTTTTCTCTGGATCGTTTGGATTGTTCACAACGTCGCTCGCGGGAGACGGCAATTTGGCTGTTTCCAATGGTGACACGATTACCGCCACCTATTCTGCCATCAGCAAATCCACAAACGCCACTGTCGATTTGCTCGCCCCAACGCTCTCTGGAATTGCATCTGCGCCTCAACGGTTGACGAGCAAGATCGATTGGAACTCTAATGAAGCTTCGTCAACGGTTGTTTTGTACGGCACGAGCCCTAGCACGCTCAACAACTCGTCAGTCAATACAAGTTTAACAACGGCTCACAGCGCGATGTTGTCCGGTTTCAGTCCTAGCACGACGTACTACTATCAAGTGCAGTCTGCCGATGCGGTGGGGAACACCACTACGTCTGCGGTGCTCTCGTTTGTGACTCTCGCTCCGGCCACGATTCTGTTCGTAGATGACGACCTGGGTGCTGGCTACGAAACCTTCTTTAAAAATGCATTGACCGCGAATGCACTCGATTTTGACGTGTGGGATTCATCGGTTGCTGGAAACACACCTTCGGCTACCGATATGTCGAGATACAAGACCGTAATCTGGAACACGGGCTACGACTTTTCGACGTCTACCGCGACGCTTGCGGCTGGGTTGTCGCTGAACGAGCAAACGCAAATCGCGAGTTATCTCAATGGCGGCGGTCGTATGTTTATCTCAGGGCAAGACATTATTTATAACTTCGGCACTAATGCCAACTCGGCCACCTTCCGTCAAAACTACTTAAAAGTTGCTGCGTACAACAGTGACTTTATCACGGCAAACCATACAGAAACCGGAGTCGCAGGGAATCCGATCACGAATGGTATGACTTTGGCGATCGCGAAACCAGCAGACTATCCAGCGATGTTCGGCGATGCTGTGTCACCCGTAGCCGGAGCCGCTGGTTTGCTGACTCACGGACTCACGACCACCACCAATCCATTCACTGCGGTTGCCTACCGAGGCGATTACTCTGCGGGCGGATTCGGAATCGTCTTTTCGGCGGTTCCGTTCGAGTCGATTAGCACGTCGGCAGTCAGCCCGAATAACCAAAAAGAGTTTCTCAAGAGGACTCTTGATTTCCTTGATGGGACAGCAGGAGTGTCCGTTGCTGCACCAAGCGGGACTGCTACCACCGAAGCTGGCGGTACCGTGACCATCAACGTATCGCTGCTCTCGGCTCCGACGGCCGATGTTACGATACCGGTTTCCTCGAGCGATCTTACGGAGGGAACGGTCAGTGTAGCGAGTTTGGTTTTCTCAACAACGAACTGGAGTACACCGCAATCCGTCACAGTGACCGGTGTCAATGATAATATCGACGATGGAAACATGGCGTACACCATCCAATTCGGAATAACCAGTTCTACGGACACGCTCTACAACGGCCTCGATCCAGCGGATACGAGTCTCTCCAATACCGACGACGATACCGCTGGGATCAACGTGAGCACACCTTCCGGATCGACAACTTCCGAGGCGGGAGCCAGCGTTACCTTTACGATCCAATTAAGGTCACAACCGTTGGCCAGCGTGACGATTCCGTTTAGTTCCAATGATACGACGGAGGGAACGGTTAGCCCAATTCAAGCCCTCTTCACCGATACGAATTGGAACATACCTGTCACCGTCACTATCAATGGTGTGGACGATACGATTTTCGATGGAAATATCGTATACAACGTGATACTCCGAGCGGCGGCTTCGGCGGACCTGCTTTACAGTAGGGTCAATCCTGCCGATTTTTCCCTTACCAATTTGGACAACGAATCCGAACCGCCGACGAAATTCTTCGTCGTGGATGATGGTATAACTAACAAGAATTATCGCTACGACAGCAATGGTGGCTCGATCAAGAATTATGCAATCGACATCGCCAACACAGCACCGCGAGGCATTGCAACCACTAGCGAAGCCACATCACTCTGGGTGGTCGATAATAACAAGAGTGTTTATGTGTACAACAACACTGGGGCTACTCTTGGCTTTTGGACTGCAGGTACACTCGCAGCGAACGCAACCGTTGAAGGGATTGCAACGGACGGCACCAACATCTGGATCGTCGACTCCCGTGCGGATCGGGTCTACTACTATGCGAGGGCCGCAGCACTAGGCACTACCGGTACGAAAACGGCGACATCGTTCCCATTGGCTACCGGAAACACAAGTCCTAAGGATGTGGTTTTTGGGGTAACGGACAGTATCCCGTACCTTTGGGTAGTTAATGACGCAGCGACCGATACCGTGTACAGGTATGCTCTCGGCACGAACGGGTTGGTCTCCGGTACCGCGACGTCGTGGAAGCTAAATTCGGCGAACTCGGCGCCAAGGGGAATCACGCTCGACCCATCAAACGCTACCCAGGATCTTAATGCCATCTGGGTTGTGGATAGCGGTACTGATCGCGTCTACAAGTACGCAAATGGACGCACTGGCACAAACGCACTGACCAGTTCCTTCGCATTAGCAACCGGAAACACCAACCCTCAAGGCATCGCAGATCCTCCGCCGGCATCAGCGACCGGATGGATTGACGAAACGATCTCCGCGTCCCAATCCATCGCAATCGCTGCACCCCCTGCGACGAGCCTCGGTTCGAGTTCTATCGTAATGCAAAGCACCCGTTCCCTGGAGGCGGACGTCTCTGCGGGAGTCCATCGATTCAGATTGCATAGTAGCGTTGATGAAACCTCAATTGTGGTACGCCCTCGCTCCAATTCGAATCCTTCCGATCGAGTGCTCACAGGAGAGCCTGTGACTGCGAATACTAGCGAGGAAAACATTAGCGAGAAAAACGCCGGATCCTCGAGTTTACGAAGCCAAAAGTTGCACGGTTGCCTCGCCGATCTAGCAATTGCGGACCTCTTCGAAAACGGTGGATTTTAAACTCAGTTATCCATGGCTTCAGGCCTGGTAGTACAACGGGAGTGCCCATCTAACAACGCTGGGCTTGCTACCTTGTTGTGATCGCTGGATTTTTTTCGGACTGGTGGTAGATGATGGGGCGTCGATCACAATTCGGGCCGGGGTGAGAATAGTAGCATTTAGTGGGGAACGCGATTGGTTTCCCCGAATTTGCACGTACCGGTAGCCACTCATCGAATGGCAGTTCGAGTCGATGATTTCCGTTGGCTTACGAAGCTTTGCGACGTGGACGTGGTGGAAGCATCCATCATGGGGTCAGACCCTGTTTACTGTTTACGACTGGGCTTGACTAGCCAATTTGTCTACGAAAATTCCGAAAAAACCGGAAACAGGGTCTGACCCTACTGATTGAGAAACCACCGTCTAGTAGAAGCCCGTTTCCACTACATTTGATTTCAGAAAGTCGCCAACCCTTAAGCCATCCACAGCTGTACCATAGGGAAAGAATCACAACACTACACAACGCAAAACCCCAAAAAGAAAATTCTCAAAAATCTTGTTGGGGAAGTTGGGCTAGCTCCGGCCCGACTTGTGATCGACAACTGGAGTGACGAACAACGCTGTGAGTGGTGCGATTCAATGGACTCTGAAGGACATTGTGACCGATGGAACCTATCTGTCGGTGGTCAACGACAGTAAACCGTCTTACAATGTATTCCAATACACGATCGGTGGCACCTATGTAGGCAAGTTGGGTCCTCAAGCAACCGCTGGCTCCAACCGCGTTGCATTGGAGCTACGGCCAGCCAAGCTTCAGAGGATCACGATTTTAGAAACGGACTTCGATGGTGGTGAAATCGTCATCTAACGTTTGCGAACCACTCAGTTCACGAACGTGCCACAGCAGGCGATCCATGAGTGAGACATCGCCCTCAGGTGGTTGACTCATATACTCCAAGAACTCCTCAAAAAGCCACTCCGAGCCGTCGGTCTTGTGGATTTCATGAGCGCCGTCTGTATAGATATACAGTCGTGATCCAGCGGTAACCTGAACCGATCCCGTCAGGAACTCATCCCATTCCATCACGCCCATGAGTGGGTTTTGGGATTCCAGACGTATTGGCGTGTTTGGCGTGACTGGGTCGTATAGTAATCCATCGGGATGGCCACCACCGGCCCAGCTGAGTGTGCGACGGCTCTGGCAATAGACTCCGTACCAGATCGTATAAAATTTGTTCCCGCATTCCTCGGCGCGGAAAGAGGTATTTAGCGCGCCGAGCACCTGACCGGGATGTTGGAAATCGACATTTGGTAGCGTCCTGGCGCGCAGTACGTTCATAATCGAAACCGACAGTAGGGCTGAAGCGATACCATGTCCCGCGACGTCAAGGACATAAATTGCTAAATGGTCGGGGTCGATCCAGTTATAGCCCAGCGTGTCACCGGCTAAATCGGTGCAGGGAACATATCGCCAATCGATCTGGAGCGGTGTTGTGGTGGGTTCCGGCAACAATGAATACAGATATTTTGCACCAGCCTCAATGTCTTGGGCCATGTGCAATCGGCTTTCGGCGAGCGCAGCGTACGCTGCATTCCGTTCCAGCAGACGTATATAGCTGTTGGAGTGATAGCGGATACGCGCCACCAATTCCACGCGATCAGGTAGTTTCACCAGGTAATCATTTGCCCCTAAAGCGAAGGCTTTAGCTTTTGTCTCCGGTTCTTCCTTACTGGAGAGTACGATCAACGGGATCTCGCGTGTAGCTTTGTTCGCTCGATAAAACTTCACCAAGAGCAAGCCGTCAACATCCGGCATAACCAGGTCTTGCAGAATGACGGTTGGCTGGACCCGCATCGCCAATTCTATCGCCTTCGTAGGATCGCTACAGAAATGGAAGGTGATGTCGCTTTCTTTCGCGAGCATTTTACGCACCCCTTCACCGATGATCGGTTGGTCGTCTACTAGCAGTACGATGATCGGGAATTCGGAACCGGTTTGGTTCCTTTCCGCAGAGGATTGTTGGTGCTGCATTTGGAGTATTGGTTGCTTGGTGAGGCGAGTCGAGTGGAGATTGATGTAACGTCAGGATTTATTTGGTGGTTGTATTATGGTTAGCGATTGGGTCAACGTGGGGACGAACTGCCCAAAAAAGCTTCCAAATTGCACGCGATTTCTTTCAGTGGTAGGATTTGCGACGCCGCACCTAGTTTCGCTGCAGCTTGAGGCATGCCATAAACGACACAACTGGTCTCCTCCTGGGCAATTGTATGCCATCTGGTCTGCCGCAGACGCAATAAGCCTCGGGCACCGTCATTTCCGATACCTGTCAGTAGTACTGCCACGCATGGCTTGCAACCTGCGTCGGCGATACTATTAAATAAGGCGTCCACGGAAGGACGATACGGATTGTCGATCGGATGTGGTGAATACTGCAGCGTGCCGTCGCTAGCCAGAATCAAGTGATTGGAAGTAGCGGCGATGTATACGATACTTGGCTCGGGCCGATTGCCTGGCTCTGCTGTTCGAATAAGAATTTTGCAGCGACTGGTCAGCCATTGGACCAGGCAGGCTGCGAACTGTTCTCCGATGTGCTGTGCGACCAAAATAGCTGCTGGGAAAGTTGGCTTTAGTTGGGACAGAATCATTTCCAGAGCTGCGGGACCGCCGGTCGAAGCGCCCATTGCGACGACCGGAGGTAGATTGGAAAGCGAGTACGACCCTCCAGGTGGGATAAATGCAGGCTTGGTTAAAGAAGCGGGTGCAGTCGTTGTGTTTCTTTGCAGGCGTTGGTTGATGCGTTCCACGTTAACTAGCTTAGCCATTAGCCTGGAAGCACTATCGCTGTTGCCATTGTTCGACGGCGTTTCCACCGCATCGTAGGCGCCGTATCCCATGGCTTCGTTTACCAATTTGAAATTACCGGCTACGGTGGCAGTGACTACCAGAATAGCACACGGCGATTTTTTCATGATTTCGCGGGTGGCTTCGGCGCCTGATATTCCCGGCATCACCAGATCCATGAGAATGACATCGGGTCTATCCGCGAGACAATTTCGGATGGCCGCTTCGCCGTTTGCAGCAGTCCAAGCGATTTTATACTCAGAATTAGTGAGAATCAGGCGTTTCAACGCCTCGATCGCCAAAGACATGTCGTTTACGATTGCTACCCGCATAGGCATCCTTCCACTTGATCTAGTTGGTACGCGTTACTGCGACTCACCGATTAAAGTGTACACCGCATCAATCAAAGATTCGTCGTGGAAACTACTTTTGGTCAAGTAGTAATTCGCGCCTGCATCCAGGCCCCTCATGCGATCTTCCTCGCTATCCTTATACGACACGATGACCACCGGTAGGCGTTGTAAGCGAGAGTCTGCTTTAATTTTCTTGGTAAACTCGATCCCGTTCATGTTGGGCATATCAACGTCGCTAATCACCAGATCAAAATCACCGTCTCGGACGATATTCCAACCATCGGCGCCATCGACAGCGACCGTTACGTCGTAGCCTCGAGACGACAATAGTTGTCGTTCTACTTCCCGTACTGTAATAGAGTCGTCCACGACTAGTATGCGTTTTTTTCTGCCGTCCCCCTGACGACGTTTGCCTTCGTCGGTCCGCTCGAGTTTGCCGGTTTCCAATATTATTTCGATGGCGCGTCGCACGTCATCGACATCGATGATCAGGGCAGGTGCCCCATCGTCTAAAACGGCGGCTGCACTCACGTTTGGCACTTTACCCAAGCGATGGTCGAGGGGCCGCACCACCAAATCTTGTTCGCCCAGAAAACCATCGACCAACAAACCATATTGATCCGCGTGATTACTGAACAGCACTAAAAATAGTTCGTCAGCGGTAGGCGATGTTGCTGGATTGGTAGATGTCTCTGCGGACGGTGGTGGAGTCCTAAGATTCTTCGTCATACGGAGTATCTGCGTTCCCAACACTACTCCTACGTTTTGACCATCCACGCGTAGAAATTGTCGATGCTCCACCGAGCCGATGGTATTTGGTGAGACGCGTAATAATCGGTCGATGCGATTAAGTGGGAAGGCGTAGGGTTCACCAGCTACGTCGACCAGCACAGCGCGGATCACCGAAAGCGTAATTGGTAGATTCAAGTGGAAACTTGTACCGCGGCCCAGTTGAGACTGCACGCGTACCGTGCCGCCGACCGATGTGGCCATGGTATGCACCACATCCAAACCTACACCACGGCCAGACAGTTCCGTAACCTCTCCTCGAGTCGAGAAGCCTGGTAAAAACAGAAACTGGTAAAGCTCTGCGTCGGTCATGCGAGATACCATTTCCGTCGTGCTCAGTTTTCGGTCTACGATTTTCGCGCGAAGCCTTTCTAAATCGATGCCGCGCCCGTCGTCGGAAATCGTGATGGCGAACATGCCCGCGTTGTGCCTGGTTTCCATGCGAAGGTTTGCCGTCTCCGGTTTGCCGGCTGCTATTCTTTCGGCTGTTGTCTCGATACCGTGATCGAGCGCGTTCCGGAGGATATGATTCAGCGGGCCATCGAGTTTTTCCAGGATATCACGGTCGACGGGTGTGGTTTCGCCGACGATCTCAAAATTTACCGACTTGCCCAATTGTCGGGAGATATCGCGAATCATGCGAGGATATCCCTGCACTCCATCACTCATCGGACGCATCCGACTGGCAATCACTTCGTTGTAGAGTCTACTATTCAAGTCGTCGGATCGCCGCGCGTGGCTTTCAAACTCCTCGATGCGATTACCCAGCATGTTGCGGTTCTGGGACAGTTTTTGCCGCAGTTCTTTGATGAAGCTATGGCTGGCAGCGGCATCTGCCGGCGAGAGGGACTCGGCCAATTCATCAATGACATCTGTCAGGCGATCCTGATCTCGCTTCAAATTCAAAAGCGACTGCGCAAAAGGCTGTAGCCACCGGGCTTCCACCAGCGACTCGCCTGCCAACCCCATTAAACGAGTTAGGTTCTTGGCGGTTACCCTGACCACGCGGACTTCGGTGTCTTCGGGTTCCATTGCCCCAGGAGCCGACGCAGGTTTCGGCGGCACCGGTTTTTTGGCTAGACGATCTGGCTCGACCGAAGGGCTTGCCACAGAAGTAGTTGTAATAGAACTGAGCGCATTGAAATCGGAGGCATCTGTGTTCCTGGTAGAGAGGTTAATGGTAGCTTGTTGAGTTACCATGGGTGGCGCGTACGTGGGCTTCAAGTCAGCAGACCTGCCCTGCTCGCTGAGTTCACGAAGCACGACGTCGATCTGGGAAGAATTTTCCGCTACATGTTGCTCGTAATTCTGTCCGACAGCTTCGGCCAAGCGCTGCTGCAAATCAGTCGCACGCATTAGCACATCGAAAACAACATCGTTTAACTTGCTGTGTTCGAGCGCAACCGACCGCCACGCATTTTCAAGCAAGCTTGATACTTGGGTAAGTGGTTCGATGCGAAACAGGACAGCTACGCAACGTATATTTCTCGCCGCCAGTTGGGAATCGGCGTACTCTTCAGCCGTCAATGGTCGTTCATGCCAAGCTTTAGTACGAGTTCTCAAAGTTTCCAAGCTGTTCAATATATCACTTTGAAACAGAGTCAGTGAGTCTGGATCAATATCCGTCGCCACTGAGGTATTCCATGGTTCTACGCTCATAGTGACAGCCTCGGCGCCCTGAACTGTTTCAGCGAGTTTTGGTAATTCGCTGGCCGCAGAAGAAGCCGACGCTGATTCAATCTTGAGCGGAGTTGCTAACGACTCCCCGAGGAGCACACGTTCCAGATCTTGAATCAGTTGACTGATGGTCGATTGGTATGGCGAGAACCATTCAGAGAAGCCATTGCCGGCATATTCGCCGAACCGGGCCAACCAATCGCTACCAGCAAGTAGGTAATCAATGCCTGCGGGAGTTAGCTGTAACGCTCCATGCTGTACAGCCACCAGGCAATCCTCCATGACATGTGCGAGCTTGACTGCGGGATCAACACCGATCAATCGTGCCGCGCCTTTGATCGAATGCGCTGCACGCATCAGAGGCTCGACCTGACTGGGATCGGAACTCCGCTCCAATTCCACTAGTCCTTGATTGAGTACGTTAACTTGCCCACGGACTTCTTCGCGGAATAAATCCAAAAGCGTGGAATCGATTTCCGAAGAACTCATTGAAAGCCTCTCTGTAAGTCTGCGAGGACTCTATCGGCATCTAATCGACAGACATACTTTCCATCCCAATCGTAGACGTCGCTCGATAGGCTTCTAGCACTTCGTCGCAGAGTCGCAGGTACTTCGGTGCGTTGGCGGACTCCCAAGTGATGGACTCCCGAGACTTCATCGACGGGAAATACCCAACGCTGACGGGCGTGTTCAGCTACAAGAAACCGTTGTTGTCCGCGAGGTTCAGCGGACTCATGCCTGTCGCTACTGAGGCGTAACAGGCTTGCCAAGGAAACACATAACTGCAATTCACCCCTGATGTTTACGACGCCTTCTAGATGGCTGCCTGTGCGGTGAGGCACGCGGTGGACAACGCGAGGTTCAGCCACTTCAAGGATCGATCGTACATCGAACGCCATCCATTCCTCACCCAAGCGAAAAATCAGCACGGTAACCGCGTTACTTTCCAATGCCGCATCCAGTTCGGCGAGTCGTCGTGTATGTTCCTCCAGCCACTCGCTAGGCGGTTCGCGGTTAAAAAGCTCGGAGCCTGCACTAACATATACAGGACAGTTCTGACAATGGACAAACTTGGGTATCTCTGGGCAGCTATGGTCTCCATGCACACCAATAAGATTCCAACAATGTTGTTTTTCCTCAATGGGATTGGAGATTTGCGGTAATTCATTGGGGAGAATGTACTGGTTCATAGATGCTAGCTACCTCGGCTTTTAGCCAGTTCCAACCGACGTTGATAATTCATCGCCTGCACAGGCTCGCCTCTTAGTTGATGAAAGAGCAATAAGTGCGTTAGCGATTCCACATGATTGGGCGCGACAAATAGAGATTTTTGGTAATACGATTCGGCTAAATGGAGATTGCCATACGCTTGCTGAATGACTCCTCGCAAGCACAGCAGATCTGCATCGTAAGCACATCTATGCTGCAGCTTTTGGCAGAGTGTTTCGGCTTCATGTAGTTGTCCGCGATTGGCCAAGTCCCGCGCCTGGGTGAGTTCCTCGACTTGCCCGTCGACTTGCAGTGCCAGATTCGACGCAGCGGCTGCGACGTTAGCCATGACTGGAATCACCACACTCGCTGGAGTCTCTGCTTTAGGTCGACTCCAGACCTGTTCGATTTCCAGGGCTGTCCTGGGATCGTCATAATTCAGTCGTGGTGGGACTGATGCCTTCGAGGTTGTTTCAATGAAAGTGGATTGAGTTGGTAGGGTGAAGGCCGCAGGAAAACATTTGTTCCACGCAGTGAGTCCAGCTTGGGTGCCTAAGCGACATTCGGAATGCCCAAAGTACAAGAGACCTGCCGGTGCAAGCAATCGGTTGAAATGGCCGAGCGCGATCCGGCGAGCATCTTCAGTCATATAGATCATCAAGTTCCGGCAAATGATCATATCAAAGTAAGTTTCCTCCCATAGGAAATCGGTTGCTGTCAGGTTCGCCTGTCGGAAAGTAACAGTACTACGGACGTCAAAGCCCAGTTCCCATTCCTTGTCATGCTGCCGGAAATACTTTGCGGTCAAACGTTTTGAAAAGAGGCCCTTTTCACGGAAGGAGATTTCCCGATAACATCCGCGACGAGCAATTGAGAGTGACCGTTCGCTCAAATCGCAACCAATGATCTCAAATTGATGAGGTAGAAAACCCGCATCCATCAAGGTCATTGACAAAGAATAGGGCTCTTCACCGCGACAACAAGGCACACTCAAGAATCTCAATTTCTCTCTTGGATTCCCCTGCTTTATCGCTTGCTGGGCGAACAAACGAGCGCATTCAAATGGTGATATCTCTCGGAAAAACCAGGATTCCGGAACGACGATCTCCTCGATGAATTCGAGCCACTCAACGGGATCGGACTGCAATCTAGTGAGGTATCGGGAAGTATCGTGCAAGTTGATCGCAGACATTCGCAGGAAAACTGCCTGCTGCAGCGTCTGCCTACCAACCGATTCAGAATTAAGCCCGATTCGTTGCCGCAACATGTCGGCGATCTTGGTCATGTGGTCTGAATCGATGTCTGCCATCTAGTTAGCATCCTTTCTCCGTATGGTCCAAGTGTGGAAACAACTGCGAATGACGCATCGGGGAAAGCAACTCCGCCATATCCAGGACGCAATAGGTTCCGTTTTCATCGATCAGCGTTGGTCCCCAAGGTAAGATCTGAACTGGTGTAGTCTCTTGGGTTACAGCCCTGTCCGCTACCTGTGCTGCGTTGGCTTTGTCAAACAAAATGCCGATGCGTTGTACGGTCCCTTCGCGCGGGCAGTTCACGACAATCACACGGCTGCTCCACAATAATCTAGCCTGACCTAAGTTGGCCAAGTTACCAAAATCAATTACGGGGGTTACGACGCCGCGATGGACAAAGGAACCAGCGACCCACCCGGGAGCCGAGGGAATCGCTTCGAAAACAGGGCGAGCGACCACCTCTACGACATTGGGAATGGGAATGGCAAATCGCATATCGCCGGCATAACACATCAGCTGCAACATGGATTAGCCCGATACCTTGAATTGCGAAACCTCGGCCTGCAACGTACCCACCGATTCTCGGAGGTTCGCGGCCGCCTGGTTGAAATCTTTCGCAGCTCCAGCCACATGACGTACCCCACCGACCAACTGGGTCATCGCGTCATCGATTTGGCGAGCACCAATCGATTGCTGTGAAACCGCCTCACGCACGCCATGGAATTGCTGTGTTAAGGAGTGTACCTGATCCAAGATTTGCGTCATCTGTCCGGAGATATTCGATGTTTGGGTAATCCCACTTCGCACATCCTCACGAAACTTATCCATCTCCATGACACCCGACGAAACCGCCGCTTGCATCTGACGGACCATCTGCTCGATGTCTAGCGTAGCTACCGCAGTCTGGTCGGCCAGTCGACGAATCTCGCGAGCGACCACCAAGAAGCCTCGTCCAGCTTCTCCAGCTTTTTCAGCTTCGATTGCCGCATTAATGGATAGCAGGTTCGTTTGATCTGCCACCTTCGTAATCGTTGTAACCACCGAATTGATGCCGCTTGCTTTTTCACGTACAACGCCTAATTTCGTCGAGATCGAAATTGTGGCATCTGCCAGTCGTTGCATACTCTCTTGCATATTGTTTAGCGATGAACGGCCGGCATCCGCCAGATTGGAAGCCTGATCAGCCCGGCTTTGAAGATCATTGGTGGTTGATTGCAATTCCTGCCCCGTTGCCGATATCTCCTTAACGGCACTCGCAATCTCCGCCGCTGAAGCACTGAAATTCTGAGCGTGGGTGTCCTGTTCGCTTGCCGCTGCTCCTATTTCGGTTCCCGTGGCATGCAGTTGTACGCTTGACATTCTGACATGGCTGATCAAATCATGAATCCGCGAAATGACTGCGTTGATCAGTTGGCCTAGGTGACCAATTTCATCGTGAGAGTTAAAATCAACCCGCTGTGTTAGGTCGGCAGCGCCCTCGGCGATATCCTTCATTCGATTGATCAGCTTGTTCGTAGGCACAAGGATGCTTTGCGCGATGGCCCAGCCTACGACTAGCACCAACAAAAGTAAACTACTACTAAAGACGGTCAGCCAGGTATTCCACCAACTAATGTTTTGGGACGCTTCTAGTTGTAAATCTTCCACGAGCCTATTGGATAGTTGGACCGTAGCATCGATCGCTTGTCGGTGTTCTTGATAATACTTGCGGATTGGCCCATTGAACGCTTCGAGCATTTCAGGCGTGGCAGGTTCCTTCCCGATCTTTCCGAGAATTTTTTCACGAATCTGCCGATAAAAGGCCTGGGCAGGTTGATACGACTTAACCGTTAGCTGTTCCTTAATTTGACTCAGTTTCGGCTCCTTAAGATCCTGCAGCCAGAACTTATGTCGCTCATAGTACTGGTCCTCCAAGGCACCGAATTGGGAAATCAACGAGTCCCGCTCCTCTATTTCTGCATCATTCATAATTCTATGAATAACCAGATAGGATTCGACCAGGTATTCGGGCGGAGGTAACACATCTGCCACGATGTCTTTGCCCTGCGCAATCCGCTGGTAGAGCGGACCATTGACCTGCATTTCCGAAAGCACCTTCCTGTGCAAAATCTCCGAAGCTACAAAGCCTACGGCGAAAATTACAATCAAGATGATCATGCGGGTTCTAAATCGAAGATTGGAAAGCCCCATACCGCAACCTCTATAATCTCTATCGAAAAATCGAATAAACGTAAACAAAACTCGCAGCGAAATTCTACGGCAAAGCCAATTAAAAAAAGCATCGAGCACCAAGGGATCAACGTTACATTTCCATGCTCTACTAATGACTGATATTAGCTATGCGACTACCTCAGACTTATCTGAACTTTTAGCCCAATATCCGAAATGTCAGCCCTAGCGGAAACAAGGTACGAAGCTATCGTAATCAGAAACTTCAACATTACCAAAAAAAAACGGATTTCCCCTTTGCTGTGGCTAAGTAGCTGTCCATCGTATAGAAATTGTTCTTTAAATAGTCACGGTCTTGTTGTTTTAATCCCGAAGCGTGAGCGAGGGGAAGCGGACGCTTGCAATAGGGATGACCTCCTACTTCCGAAAGAAAATTACCAGTTTCGAGGCATCCCCATTTTTTTCCACCCCACACACTTGAACCCTAGCCAACCAGCCGTGAATCCTGGCAACCAATTTGGGAATTTCGCAGTCAACTGATATGGTAAGCTAGCAGGCGAGCCATGACTATGGATATTGAGGGAGCGTCTAGGAGGGAATCGGACACTCGCCACAGGCTTGGACAATCCGCTTGCACCTTGTCCCGCAATATTGCATTGGAATGAAGAGGAACGTGTGGAGAATCTCCCTGCAACAATTTTAGGAATTGGCAGCTGGGCAACCCTTTCGATACGCGATTCAATCGACGAGCGCGAGGTCGATATCCTTTTTGCCGCCCGAGGGCACCTCTGTCGTCAGCGGAGTCGAGGCAGCCTCTGCGTATTTCGCGGGTAACGCACGTTTCACCTTCCCTTCGTCGGTATTGCCAGTTGAGGCCGCTTCCATGCTTGAAGAGCCTCCTGCTCCGTATTCAACCTTATCGACGGTGACTTTGTATTTTCCTGGCATCGCGCCCGAGGCATCGACAGTCGTCAGGCTAAATACACCGCCTGCTGCCGTCGTCGCAGTCGCGGGGCGACCGCTCCCCTCGGGAACGAAGGTGATGATCGCACCTTCGACGGCAGCCCCCTTGTACGTCACTTTGCCGCTGGCTGGAACTGTTCCAGTTACGCTCTCGGAATTGCACCCAACCAGCAAAGCGAGGCCAATGAGTCCAAGCATAGAACGACGAAGCATGATAATGTCCCGAGGAAAAAAAGGTAAAAAATGCGAAAAAAGAACTTTCACTCGCGATTTCACGGAAAGCGATTTAGTCGCCGAGCGAATTCACTTCACCACCAGCGATCGTGCCCAGCGCACCCCACACACCATAGTTTCGATTTGGAGCGAGTCCGTAATTGCCGCAGTCGATAGACTGAGCGATGAAGCGAATACTACCGTCCGCCATCCCGATCACCACGCCGCCTGTATGGCGACTGCTGACCGAGAAGACACCCACCGCGTTGCTCGGATTGTTATTGTTGCGTTCGTAGCATGAAGGGCTATTCGGGGGCAAAATAGTCGAAAATCCGGCCCAATTGGGGTGACCGAAGGCCCAGATGCCTCCCATATTCCAATCGGAAAGGAGACGGCCCGGGTTGTAAAGGCCATTGGTCGCGGTGGCGAGACACTGAGCGGCATTCGCATCTAGATTAGTCATCGGATAAGTCGCCAGACCGAGTACCGAACGGGAACCTCGATCTCCTGTTACTTTTTCAGACAACGCGACCGTATTACTCGTGCCATCGGTAATCGAACCCATATTCTTTTTTAGTTCGGGTGTGACGCAAAGCGGTGCAGTGGCGCCCGGTTTATCATAACCGAAAAGCCCATTTACCCGACCGAAGTAGTTGTTGTCGGTGATTGTCGCGCTCGTTCCCGCAGCCGAGACGTTGGTTCCGACGGTTGTGCCCATTGACAAGTGGTAGCTGCGTTGCGGTTGATTCGAAGTTACCGGATTGTTCGCTGCGAGAGGGGACGAGGGACAAAGCAGGACCGACATTTCTCCAAGAAACGGAGTATAAACGTTGTTCCAAGCGACTACCGTAGTCCCGGTGCTCGTGATTAGGTTTGATCTTGGCCCCTGTTCGATGTAGGGGAGTGCGAAAACGAGGCCGAACTTATCGCCACAGCGATTTTGATCGCCTCCAATTGGACCTCCTCGCAATGGAGGAAACTTCCGAAAAGTATCGTGGAAGTTATGCATCGCAAGGACGAGTTGTTTCTGGTTGTTTGTGCATTGCATACGCCTCGCCGCCTCTCGTGCGGCTTGGACTGCGGGTAAAAGCAGCCCTACCAAAATACCAATGATGGCAATCACCACCAACAACTCGACAAGCGTGAAGCCAAATTTGTTGGACGCAAATAACTTGACGCGATTTTTCTTCGTCATGACACTGTTCTCCCAATAAAAATTACGTATGACAGAAAGCATTCGCCAAAACGAATTTGACTAAGGCCAATAAGGTGAGGGGTGAGCGTGGTGGGGGTGTTGGAAATTATTTCGTTTTAGAGAACGAGACTGAACCGCGTAAGTTCATCGTATAGCCCTAAAACCGTCCTTAAAGGATATATTTATATTATCCTGGCAAACATAAAACAAGCATAAAGCAATCTTTTAGAAAATTATTTCCGGAAACGGATTTGTGCTGGTACCAAACGCCGATGAGTTGTGGCGAAACGGCGTCTCGAGACATTCTGGACATTTGCGTACGAGAACTCGTCAAGCTGGCACTTCCATTAGCTTGCCTTGTTCACGCTGCGACACGGATTTCCACAGGGTGTCGAAATCACCGAATGCGACTTGTATCTCCGCGTCCGCTAGTTGCGATGCTTTTAACTGGCTTATGCGAATGTGCAGCTGGTGGAGTTCCAATTCCGACTGCGCTGTTCGTTCGTCTAGTTCCGCGAGTCGAGCCAACGTTGGCTCGTTCGGAGAGTCCCCCTTCATCAACTCCATAGATTGGGATTTTTGGCGGGCGCATGCGCAGAATGGCAGCGGCGAGTAGGGAAGCGACTTGGCTAAGGCGGTCCTCGGGGGTGGGTTCTTTACGTGGGGATTCCGAGCGGAATTATTTTTTGAATGGCTCAGTCCGCAGCGTTTTTTGCCATAGAATCAATTGGTTTTTAAGCATGCCGTCGACCTTCTTTGCGATGCGAACGGAAGGCATTGCTAAGCAACGCATTTGCTGACAGCTTTTCCACTGTCGTTGTTATTGGCCCTGCAAATAGCAGGGAATTCTGGGTTGCATGCGTTGCACATCCTCGGCAAGACATGCCTGCGACCAAACGTGTCACGCCACGACAGAAATTAGCTTGCATTCCAATTTTGAGGCTAATTCCTTTTAGAGAAATGATCCTGAAGAAACGAGATGCAACACCCACGCTCAACCGAACGCTGAAAACGATTGCTCGCCACATTAGGCAACCGGCCAATAAAAACGTACCAACGAATCCACAGCAATTCGAAAAATGCTAGCGATACAATGGATCTGTCCGCAATGCTAAATGTTGTTTCGAATCGTGGATTTTCATATCGCTAGCGTTTTTCGAATTGCTTTAGCGCC